>CAYOBT010000023.1:0-15200 GCA_964402205.1 uncultured Anaerolineales bacterium | reverse complement strand
GATCGACACGGATTCGCCCGGGTAGCGCACCTCGAGTACCTCCCCATGCCTGGGGGCGATGCCGCGGTTCGCAATCCCTACCGTCTCGGATGGGCCTATTTGGATCATCTGCTAGGCGACGTGGCATCCGACGATGGCGATGCGGAGACGCTGAGCGAGCGAGCCTTGCTAAGGCGGATGGTCCTCGAGGGGGTCAACACGTCATGGACCTCGTCGGCAGGGCGGCTCTTTGACGCGGTGTCGGCGCTGCTTGGCGTACGCGAGCGTGTGACCTACGAGGCGGAGGCCGCCGTCGCGCTGGAAATGCTGGCCGAGGAGGACCCGGACGAGGTCGTGTATCCCTACGCCCTCACCAAGGTGGGGCAGCCACAGTCATGGAGGCGTGCGCCAGCGTATAGCGGGGGCGCTCGAGAGGTTAGGCTGGCCCCCTTGCTCAAAGCCGTTCTCGACGAGCGTGACGCGGGCGAGCCCGTTGGTCTTGTCTCGCATCGGCTCCATAGGTCTCTGGCGAACATGAGTGCCGAGCTCGCTTCTTTGGTGGCGACAGAAACCGGCGTTCGCAACGTTGCCTTGAGCGGCGGATGCTTCCAGAACCGACTGCTTCTGAGGCTCACCCGGGATGCCCTTGAGGAAAAGGGCCTTACGGTGCTGGTGCATCGCCAGGTGCCGTGCAACGATGGTGGAATCTCCCTTGGGCAAGTGGCTATCGCCCAAGGTGTCTTGGGAGGCGTATGATGTGTCTGGCGGTACCGATGCGAATCGACAGCATCGATGGGACGCAAGCGTGGGTCGATATGGGAGGCGTCCGCCGCGACGTCAGCCTCGTGCTGACGCCCGAGGCGCGCGAGGGCGACTATGTTCTGATCCACACGGGGTTCGCTATCAGCGTTCTGAACGAGGCCGAGGCCCAAGAGACCTTGGCCTTGTTCGCAGAGCTGGAGGAGGCCACCCGCGAACTAGAGCGGCAAGAGGGACTAGACGAGTGAGCTCTGGCTTGTACGGTCGCGACTTTCGCGATCCAGACACCGCTCGGAGCTTGGTCAGCGTGGCAAAGGCTTACGTGCGCGAGGCAATCGCGATCATGGAGTTCTGTGGCGGCCACACGCATGCCATCATGCGATATGGGCTCCGAGACGCTCTCGCTCCAGAGATACGCTTGCTCTCCGGGCCTGGCTGCCCGGTCTGCGTGACCGACGATAGGGATATCGACTTGGCCATCGCTCTCGCCCACGAACCAGGGATCACTGTCGCGACCTTTGGCGACATGGTGCGGGTTCCTGGCACGATGGGGAGCCTCGCCGACGCTAGGGCCAAAGGTGCCTCGGTAGAGATCGTCTATTCGGCCCTCGATGCGCTAGCGATGGCTCGCAGCGAGTCGGAGACCGACGTCGTGATGCTAGGTATCGGCTTTGAGACGACGGCTCCGACGGTGGCGGCGGCTTTGCAGGCTGCCAAGAGCGAATCGCTGGCCAACTTCTCGGTGCTGTCGCTGCACAAGCTGACGCCGCCTGCCATGCGAGCCATTCTGGACGGCGGAGAGGTGCGCGTGGACGGCGTCCTTGGCCCTGGACACGTGACTGCCATCACCGGCTCCGAGGCGTGGGAGTTCTTGCCGGAGGCGTATGGCGTGCCCTGTGCCGTCTCTGGGTTTGAGCCGCTCGACATCCTGCTCTCGGTTCGCGATCTGGCAGAGGCCCTCGCTGCGTCTGAGCCCGTGGTGGCCAATGCCTACCGTCGCGGTGTGACGGCGCAGGGCAACGTCGTGGCGCAGAAGCTCATGGAGCATGTATTCGTAGTGGGCAAAGCGCGCTGGCGCGGACTCGGTGTGATTTCCGATAGCGGTCTAGACCTCGCCCCGGCCTACGAGAGCTTTGACGCGCGTCGCCGGTTCTCTCCGGCGCTGCCTTCTGGCGGCCAAAGCTCCGAGGCGCGTGGATGTCGCTGCGGCGATGTCCTGAGGGGGTTGATCCCGCCGACAGAGTGTCCTCTCTTTGGCACTGCGTGTACGCCTACCAGGCCGGTGGGCCCCTGCATGGTCTCCAACGAAGGCGCGTGCGCGGCGTACTATCGCTACCGAAGGAACGAGGCTGTATGAACGATACCGTCTTGCTGGCCCATGGCAGTGGTGGCCTCATGGCTCACGAGTTGCTGGAGAGCGTGTTCCTCCGCCATCTTGGCGATGGCGAGCTGGGAGCTCTGGAAGACGCCGCCGTCTTGTCCCGCCTTGAGGGCCGTCTGGCCATGACGACCGACTCGTACGTCGTGCAGCCGCTCTTCTTTCCAGGTGGTGACATCGGCAAGCTAGCCGTATGCGGCACGGTGAATGATCTGGCCATGCGTGGCGCTCGGCCGCTGTTCCTCAGCGTGGGGTTCATCCTGGAAGAAGGTCTAGCCATCAGCGATCTTGAGCGCGTGGTGGCGTCCATGGCTGAGACAGCACGCGACGCTGGCGTACGCATAGTAGCAGGTGATACCAAGGTGGTTGGACGAGGCGGGGCCGACCGTTTGTTCATCAACACGGCAGGCGTCGGGATCGTCCCCGAGGGCATCAGCATCTCTGCCCACAATGCCCAGCCCGGCGACAGCGTGCTCGTCAGTGGCGCCATGGGCGACCATGGCCTGGCAATCATGACCCAGCGTCACGGCCTTCGTTTCGAGAGCCCAATCCGCAGCGACTGCGCTGCATTGGCTGGGTTGGTCGCGTCCATGCTGGCGATCTGCCCGCACATACACGTATTGCGTGATCCCACGCGAGGTGGCTTGGCCGCGGTGCTCAACGAGATCGCTGGGCAATCGCAGGTGGGCATTGCTATCGATGAGCAAGTCGTCCCGGTGCACGAGCCCGTGGCGGCCGCGTGCGAACTCCTCGGCCTCGACCCGCTCTATGCTGCCAATGAGGGCAAGCTGGTAGCCATCGCGCCAGCCAAATCGGCCGCTGCGCTTCTGGACGTGATGCAAGCCCACCCTCTGGGCGCCGAGGCTTCCATCGTCGGCGAGGTGACCTCGGCGCACGTAGGGAGCGTGGTCCTGCGAACCGCCTTTGGCACGCAACGCGTGCTGGATATGCCCGCTGGCGAGCTACTACCCCGGATCTGCTAGGCGCCCCGTGATGGAAGCTCGCTACGGCAGCGCCTCGATGATGGCATCGGCCATCTGTTGCGTCCCCACGGCCGTTGGATCGTCGCGCGTCGGCTTCATGTCATAGGTGACACGATCGGCCTCTGCGATGACACGGCGAATGGCGGCTTCAACGCCGTTGGCCGCCTCGATCTCGCCAACGTATCGGAGCATCAGGACTGCGCTGCGGATGGTGGCTGTGGGGTTCACCTTGTTCTGACCGGCGTACTTGGGCGCAGAGCCGTGGACTGGCTCAAAGACCGCCAATCCATCCCCGATGTTGGCTCCTGGCGCCACGCCTAGCCCTCCCACAAGCCCCGACGCGAGATCGCTGACGATGTCCCCGAACAGGTTCGGTAGCACCAGCACGTCGTATTCCTCAGGCCGCTGGACGAGCTGCATGCACATGTTGTCCACGATGCGGTCGTTGAAGGCAATGTCCGGATACTCGCTGGCTACGGCACGGGCGGTTTCGAGAAACAGGCCATCGGTGAGCTTCAGGATGTTGGCCTTGTGGACCGCCGTCACCTGTTGCCGACCGTTCTCGCGTGCATACGCGAAGGCAAACCGCACGACGCGCTCGCTGCCGCGCCGTGTGATGATGCGGATGGCTTCGGCGGCCTCACCGGCGATGACATCGTGCTCGATCCCGACATAGAGCCCCTCGGTGTTCTCGCGCACGATGACCAGATCCACGTCCTGAAACGCCGAGCGCACCCCCGGAAAGCTCTGCGCTGGGCGGAGATTGGCATAGAGATCCAGGGCCTTGCGAATGGCGACGTTCACGCTGCGGAACCCGCTCCCTACAGGCGTGGTGATGGGTCCCTTGATACCCACACGGTTCCGCCGTACCGACTCGAGGACGTGGTCAGGCAACGGCGTACCGAACTCGGCCATGGCCTTCTCGCCAGCTTCCTGGACGTCCCACTCTACCGAGATGCCTGTGGCTTCGACAACGCGGCGCATGGCCTCTGTGACTTCGGGGCCCGTACCGTCGCCGGGGATGAGGGTGATCGTGTGTGTCATAGCGTGTGTCTCCCAATACGATCTAGCCGGCATCACGGATGGCGTTCAGCAATCCGCCTGCCAGCAATACGTGTCGCTCGCGTTCCGATAGCTCACAATGCAGCACTATCTCGATGCCCTGCGCGAGGCTCTCTAGCCGTATGGGCAGCCCTTCCGAGATAGCCTTGCGCGCCCCAGCAAGCCGCAACTCATCGTCCTGCGCGATCATCTCATAGTCGCTCGGATCGTCAAAGGTCAGAGGGGCGATGCCAAAGTTGATCAAATTCGCGCGATGGATGCGCGCAAAGCTCTTGGCGATCACAGCTTGGATGCCCAGGTACATGGGCACCAGAGCGGCATGTTCGCGGCTAGAGCCTTGGCCATAGTTCTCGCCTGCTACCAAGATGCTCTCGCCGGCATCCTGGGCGCGTTCTGGGAAGGACGGATCGATGCGCGTGAGTGCATACGCACTCAGGGCAGGGACGTTGGAGCGATAGGGCAGGATCTCTGCGCCGGCGGGCATGATGTCGTCGGTCGTCACATTGTCGCCCATCACCAAGAGCGCCGGCGCCTGGATCGTGTCCTGCAGGGGAGCTCTGGTGGTCAGCGGCTTGATGTTGGGGCCACGGATGACCTCGACGTTGTTGCCGTCCTCCGGTGGTTGGACGATCAGATTATCGTCCACGAGATAGCGCTCGGGCGTGGGCACCACCGGCGGATGGCCCAAGGTGCGCGGGTCCGTGAACGTCCCGGTGAGCGCAGAGGCCGCGCACACCTCGGCCCCAGCTAGGTAGATCAGGGCATCGGGCGTGCCGCTACGCCCCCGAAAGTTCCGGTTGAAACTGCGCAGCGTCACGGCGCCGCTGCCAGGTGCTTGGCCCATGCCTAGGCACGGACCGCAGCTCGACTCTAGGATGCGTGCTCCTGCTGCCACCAAGTCAGCCAGAGCGCCGCTAAGAGCGATCATCGTGAGGGCCTGCTTGCTGCCCGGGCTGACGGTAAGCGAGACGCTAGGGTGGACCGTCTTGCCGCGCAGAATGGCGGCGACCGTCTCGAGATCGGCCACGGACGAGTTGGTGCAGCTGCCAATACAGACCTGCGAGAGGCGCTGGCCCGCCAGGGCGCCGATGGGAGCGACATTGTCCGGGCTGTGCGGCTTGGCCACGAGTGGTTCGAGGCTGCTGAGATCGATCTCGATCACGTCGTCATAGCTTGCATCGGCATCGGCGCAAAGGGGCCGCCAGTCTGCCTCGCGGCCCTGGGCGGCCAGGAAGCGTCGAGTGATCTCATCGCTGCAAAAGATAGAGGTCGTAGCGCCCAGCTCAGCGCCCATGTTGGTGATGGTAGCCCGCTGTGGGATGTCCAAGCTGGCGACGCCCGGACCGCCGTACTCCATGACCTTCCCGACGCCCCCCTTGACGCTCAAGAGATCCAGCAGATGCAGGATGACGTCCTTGGCAGAAACCCAAGCGGGAAGACTACCCGTGAGCTGCACCAGCACGACCTCGGGCATCTGGACATAGAAGGGTCGGCCGGCCATGACGGCGGCGACGTCCAGGCCGCCGGCGCCGATGGCAAGAGCCCCCAGGCCGCCATCGGTGGGCGTGTGGCTGTCGGATCCGAGGAGCGTCTTGCCAGGGATACCAAACCGCTCCAAGTGGACTTGGTGGCAGATGCCGTTGCCCGGCCTTGAGAAGACGATCCCATGCCGGGCCGCGACGGTCTGCAAGTAGCGGTGGTCATCGGCATTGCGAAAGTCGCCTTGGAGCATATTGTGGTCGACATAGCTGACAGAGAGCTCTGTGCGTACCCGAGGGATGCCCATGGCCTCGAATTGCAGGTAGGCCATCGTGCCTGTGGCATCCTGCGTCAGGGTTTGATCGATGCGCAGAGCGATCTCCTCGCCTGGGATCATCTCCCCACCGACGAGGTGATCTCGGATGATCTTCTGGGTCAGATTGTAGGGCATAGCATCTCCAGGTTCTGTTGCGCGTTCAGGTCGCCTGGGTTCAGCGTCCAGGCGACCTATTATGCGTGAGGGGCTTGGCTGGGGCAAACGGTAAGCAGGACTAATCGAGGGGCTCTTCCAGGAAGTTCAGGCGTGTTATCGAACCGTCTTCGAGCCCCAGCGCGACCGTCCACACTTCGAGCGGCTGCACCTGCCACTGCCAGGAGCAGCCCAGTGCGTCGGATGCCAGCGCCACGGTCGTGGACAAGCCCTCGGTCTCGTAGCCACGGACGATCAACCGCCCGTCGCCGTCCAGCTTGGCAACCGTGGCGACTATGTTGTGCGGTGAGACCTCAAGCAAGGAGAGCGCGGACGATTGGCCGCTTTGAGGCGATAGGGTCACCGGCAGCACCGGATCATGCCACGCCATGGCTGCGCGATCTGGCGCGGCTTGCCGCCAATCGCCATGGTGCGGAACGAGTCGCAGCCTGAACGTTCGTGTTCCTTGGTCGATATAGACATACCGCACGCCGGGGACTATCTCGCGGGGTTGGTGAAAGGCATAGATGGGACTGCGCAGCAGGCTCAGGCGCAGCACACCGCCACATGCATCGTAGCCATAGATCCCATCATTCACCAGGCATAGGCCAGCCTGCCCTCCCGATGGAAGCGCGCCAGAGATGTCTATCCAGGCTTGTGTAGGCTCCTCCTCGCACGTTGCCTGCCGCGAGAGATGGCCATAGGGCGCCGACGAGGTGACAAGGTGATCGCGCCCAGGTGCCACGAATGCCAACTTGAGCATCTTGTGCTGCTCGTGCCAGTCGACCGTGAGGGTCAGATCGACAGCGGGCGTTCCCGCTGTCAGGGAGACATCCATGGCCAGATTCGAGTTGCCCCAATGCATCCGTGAGCACAGGGTCCATCGCACAGGACCTCGCTCCACCAGCTGGATCGGGGTCTGCGGGGCAAACTGGCCCAGCTCCTCGGTGAAGGCAACGACATCATGGCTCCATGTATCGCTGTTGTCTTCCAGGACGACGGGGACGGCCGAGAGCCCGCCCAGCATTTCGCGGCCAGAGGCTACGTCCGTGATGCTCTGTAGCGTGCCCGTCTCCTGATCCAAGCGCACGTGCAGGTATTCGTTCGCGATCTCGTAGGCCTGGACGGGCGATTCTGGCGCAGAGTCGCCGAGATCTACGAGATCCGTGCGCACGGTGGGGTACACGACGGTGGCGCCGAGCGGGGGCGTGTCCACAAGGACATCAACGTCTGCCATGTAGACATTGTCGTCAAAGGTCACGTGTGCCAGCTGGCAAGGCAGCGGATTCCCCGCGCCGTCGGTAACGGACGGCTCTCGCGGCACGCGCAGCCCACTCCGGTCTTGGCGCCACCCGCCTATGGGCAGGCTCAGCCGGACGACCTCGCTTCGGGTCCAGGGTAGGGTGTTCCAGGCGGCGAACGCGTAGGGAGCATCCTCGACGTCTAGGAGGCCGCTCAATGCGTCCAAGGATCGCGACGCAATCTCGGTCAGCGTCTGATGCCCCTGTGCGTACGTGGCCCAGACGTCCTCATAGGCCCGTCGTATGCTGGTGCCCGCGAGGATGTCGTGGAATTGGTTGAATAGCGTGCCCCTCCACACCTCGTCGATGGAGCTTTGGGCGCTAGGCGCGCCAGTCAGCAAGGCGGCAAAGGTGGCCAGACGCTCCGATCGCATCGCGTCATGCTCGGCACGGCGGTTCTCCTGCTTGATCCTCGCTAGCACGGAATAGCAGCCACGGGCATGGTGCTGAAGCTCGCCTCGGACGGTTGGGAACTGTAGCTGGGCCTCTCTCACCTCGCCAAAGTAGGCCTGGGGTGACGAGAACCTGAGCACCAGGTCGTCGCGGGTGCCCTGGGCATCGACGACGTCCTGTACGTTCTTGCGCGTGGGTCCGCCGCCGTGGTTTCCGACACCATAGAAGCACAACACGGTGTCAAGCCCCCCGGGCGCCCCAGCAGCGGCATCGGTTGCCCGCCGGAGCATATCGGTCTCTTCGGGTGTGCCATAGTGCAGGGGAGGACGGCAGGCCAGAACGCGCGAGCCGTCAGGCGACTTCCACCAGAAGGGTCCCTGGGGCAGCTCCATCTCGTGCGGTCCAGGCCGGAAGAAGACATAGCTGTCCAAGCCACCCAGCTTGAGGAGCTGAGGGAGGGTGCCGGCATGCCCGAAGGTGTCCACGTTGTAGCCAACGCACGCTCGCCGGCCAAAGCGCGACTCTAGATACGCTTGACCATAGAGTGCGTGTCGCGCGAAGGATTCGCCCGAAGGGATGTTGCAGTCGGGTTGGAGCCACCAGCCATTGACAAGGGCCCACTGTCCATCGCGCACAGCCTGCGCGATCTGATCGAACAGTGCGGGATCATCCTCTTCGACCCAACGATAGGTGACCGAACCTCCGCTGGTGAACACATAGCCCTCGTACTCGTGAATGAGGGCTATGGCGGTGCGATAGCTGGCCAGAACCTCCGCGCGGCCCTCTGCCACGGGCCACAGCCAAACGGGGTCGATGTGGGCATTGCCTATGAGGTGGACGAGGGTTGGTTGTGGTTTGGACGTGGGCTTCATCGGCGTGGCACTCCTTGGAGGGGGCGATGCAACAGGCCGCCCCCATCATGCACATGTTGGAGGCGGCATCGCGGCGGCGGGCTAGGCAGGCGGTTCTCCGGCGATCAGACCGAGCACGGTGGCGCGTGCCTGCGCGATCTGCGCATAGATGCGCTGGCGGAGAGGCGCGATGGTGGGTTCCCAGCTCTCCCAGCGATCGGGGACCTCCTCGAGTGGTACGAGCCCCCATTTCAGTTGGCCTTCAGCCGGGCGGTCTACTGGGAACGGCACCTTGGAGGTTAGCTTGTGCACCCAGTAGATCACTGCGCCCACGAACATCAGCGGTACGAGAATGCCAGCAAGCATGCCTTTGACGAACGACTTATTCATAGCGGGACCCCCTGGGCTGGAGGACGAAACGTTGCATGTCTCGAATCACATCGTTGATGCTGGAAAGGCGGCCGCCGCTCAACGGCCCTCCATTGGGGAATCGGCCGGTGGCCATATAGACGAGAAGGTAGACGAGTGGAAAGGCCACCAATGTCACTCCCACCCATAGGCCAGCCACGTATCGCGGGGGTTTCCAGAGCATGTTTCACCTCGCTGCCATGCCTGACGCCATCACGTGGACATCACGCAGGATTCTTGAGAGGGCGACGATCCGTGCCCATCGTAGTACCGCGGGAGGCGATCGTCAAGCCTCGCCGCTAGAAGAGCTCCGGCTTGGCCTCTTTTGGGGGGCCGACGTGCTCTTCGATCAGCTCGAGGAGCCAGGGAAGGTCATCGATGGTTCCGGGCTCGAGGCGCATGAGGGCCTCGTCTCCCCTACTAGGGGGTCCTTCTAGGTCGTAGGCGAGGACAGGGAGCTGCCACTCGACTCGCTCGCGAGACAGGTACCGAGAGAAGCGGCCCATGTCGCGAAGGTTCCGCAAGCCGGCACCGAGCGAATGAACGTGATAGCTGCGGACCTGGTCCCAGCGGAGCTGCTGGTTGCCCCAATGCGAACGGCGAGCGATATACTCATCGGTGATGGTGATCTCTTCCTCTCGCAGAATCAGCCAGTAGTAGATGCCGATGAGCGATGGAACGGCCAAGATCACGCCATAGGGCCACAGCGAGCCCTGCTCATAGGCGCGGACCAGGCGGACGGGCACGCCGATGCCGAGGCTCGTCACACCGATGGCCACAAAGAGCAGCCCGATGCCGATGGAAAGGAACACCCGGAGATAGTGCCCGCCCTGCCCTCCAAAGCGCTCTTCCTCGGGTATGGGCTTCCCGCACGAAGGGCAGAGGGTCCCTCCTGGGGCGCTGATCTTGCAGTCTGGGCACAGCATGTCGACTAGCGTGTCCTTGCTAGGGCGGCTTGTGGGTGCCGTGCAAAGACCCTGTCTACCTTGACAGAAGTCGGCTGCCGCCTATGCTGGGCTAGTCGGGTGAGTCTTGCGGGCTTTCGGAGGCAGGGCATGGGCACCTTCTCTCTATCGGACCATCCTCATCGCCGCTACAACCCTCTACGCGGTGACTGGATTCTGGTATCGCCACATCGCACCAAGCGGCCTTGGCAGGGCCAGGTCGAAAAGCCCCCGAAAGAGAGCCGCCCCTCCTATGATCCCGACTGTTACCTGTGCCCCGGCAATACGCGAGCTGGTGGTAGGAAGAACCCAGTATACACGGAGACCTTTGTCTTTGACAATGACTTTGCTGCGCTGTTGCCAGAGACGCCACCAGGCCGCTGGGAGAACGGTGAGTTACTCGTGGCTGAGAGCGAGCCTGGCATCTGTCGCGTGGTATGCTTTTCGCCGGACCATAGCTTGACATTGGCAGAGATGACACCGGCGGATATCCTGCGCGTCGTCGAGGTCTGGACGGAGCAATATCGAGAGATTGGTAGTCGGCCCGAGATCAACTATGTGCAGATCTTTGAGAACAAGGGCGCCATGATGGGCTGTAGCAATCCGCATCCCCACGGCCAGATCTGGGCGAATGCAACGGTCCCCCAGGAGCCTGCCATCGAGCAGCGGCAGCAGCGTGTCTACAGCGAACAGCACGGCACGTGCCTGCTATGCGACTATCAGGCACTGGAAGCTGGCTTGGAGGAGCGCATCATCTCCGCCAACGATGCGTTCTTGGCTCTGGTGCCTTTCTGGGCTACGTGGCCGTTCGAGGCCATGATTCTTCCGAGACGTCATGTGCGCGATCTGACGGAGCTCAACGACCATGAGCGCCAGGCTGCTGCCGAGATCCTGCGCGAGCTAACCGTGCGCTACGATAACCTGTTTGAGACCTCTTTTCCCTACACCATGGGCATCCACCAGCGCCCTACCGACGGCCAAGGCCACGACGAGTGGCACATGCACTGGCACTTTTACCCGCCGCTGTTGCGCTCGGCCACCGTGCGCAAGTTCATGGTCGGGTATGAGATGCTGGCCAATGCCCAGCGCGATCTCACTGCCGAGGCTGCTGCCGAGCGGCTGCGTTCCCTGCCGGCCACAAGGTATGACTTGGCTTGATAAGCGCCGTCGAGGTTAGGGATGCTTGGGGAGGATGACGCCTCCCTGGCCGGCTCCTCTAGCGCTTGTTTTGTCCGCTTCTCCTTGGAATGGCATCTGCTCCAGCCTAGCACGTAGCGACTCGATCTCTTCTAGGCCTAGGCCATAGCCTGGGGTCCCAGCGATCAGTTCGGTGATGAGCTGTCGCTCGAACCTGCGGACGAGGTCGGGCGCATTCTCGAATCTTCGCCACTGAACACCCGTGTGGTGCAAAAAGAACGAGGCTGCAGGCGAAAGAGCCCGTCCCGTCAAGCGAAAGAGGAACAGTTTGGCATCCCCTTGCTGGGCCTCACGCCACTCTACTCCCATGGGTGCGACGATATCGGTACCTAAAATGAACAGATGCAGATCGCTGCCATGGATCGCGCGAAAGTCCGGGTTCTGATTCCTCCGTCCCGTTGGCGTACGATGCAGCGTCCAACGCACGCTCGGCAAGAGTCCCGCTAGGAGCTGCCCCACGCCCTCGCACTCGGCCTCCATCTCCTGGGCCGCGCTCACGTAGAGGGCCAGTTCCGTCGTCATATCTGTCCTCAGTGGCTACTATTGGGCTCGATGACAGCCTTGACGACCGCCAGCTGAGCCACATCATCCAACGCTTGCTGAGCCTCGTCCAACGCATAGTGCCGAGAGATAAAGCGCTCCCACTCGTAGCGTGGGCCGTGCTTTGCAAGGACGCGCATGGATCGCCACATATGGCCAAAGTCGATGCCCCACGTCCCTCGGATATCGAGATGCTTCTGGTTGATGTCCAGGTGGGGATTGATAGCTACGCTTCCATTGTCGGTGTACTGTCCAACGATGACGTACGTACCCGCGTCGCGTGTCATGGCCAGTCCCTCGGGGACAGCTTCTGGGTTGCCACTAGCCTCGATGGTGACGTCGGGACCGCGTCCCTCGCAGAGCTCGCGCACCATACCGACTCTCTCTTTGGGGCCATGGACGCCGATATCGATAACCGTATCGGCACCGATGCGCTTGGCCTCGGCAAGGCGCGCTTCCGGCCCGCCGATGACGATGACCTGCGTTGCCCCCTTGAGCTGGGCGAGGATCGCTGCGCTGAGGCCCACCGGTCCGCTCCCCTGGACGACCACCGCGTCACCGAGCTGGATGCTGGCCCGTTCGACGGCGTGTAACGCTGTCGGTAGCCCACAGCCAGCGCCCATGAACCGCTCTGGCGTGACTCCTGGCGCCAGCGGCAGGACCTTGACGCCCGGCCTGAGGTAGATCATCTCTGACCAGCCTCCCAGCAGACCGTCGTCGGCCGAATAGGTGATGCCATAGACACGGCGGCTTGGACAACGCGTGGAAGCGTGTGCCACCGTGCAGTACCAGCATCGGCCGCATGTGCCATGGACATCCAGGAACGTCACCACTTGGCCTTGTGAGAGTGGCTGCCCCGATACATCGCATAGTTCCCCGCGCAGATCGACGATTTCGCCTACATTGATGTGACCAGGGATAATCGGGTATGGGACGCCTCCGAGACGACCCTCTCGCAGGTGGACGTCCGTGCCGCACACCTCGCTCATGATGGTTCTGAGCAGGATTGAGCCCCGCTCGAGTTCTGGAAGTGGATACTCGCGTATCTCGATCGGGGCATGTGGCGCGGGCATGACGGCGGCACGGACCATGGCTGTCCCCCCTTGCTGGGCTGAGAGCGTGCTCAACGTCGATTATGACCGTGGCCATGATGCGTGTCAACGGGCCATCCTTAACGTCCGCTTAAGGCCGATTTTACGCTGCTTGACGTCTAGTGGCTTCTACCTTTGCTATACTGAGAGCGGGGTGGAGTGTTGCAGGAGCGTGCTGAGGAGATATGGACGTGGATGTGCGTTTAGCGTTGAAAGGCCAGAAGGAACCCAGTCGTATTCTTCTGCTTGATGACGAGGAAGAAGTCCTCTATTCGATACGGGAGTTCCTGCTGCGGGCGGGATACGAGGTGGATTCGGTGACGAGCGGAGAGGAGGCCCTCGAAATCCTCGTCGAGTCCGCGCCGGATATGATCATCTCTGATGTGCTAATGGACAATATGGATGGCTTTGAGTTCCAGAAGCGTGTGAACGCCCTCACCGGCAACACGATTCCCTTTATCTTTCTCACTGGCAAGGACGATCACAGGTCGCGACTGGATGGGCTGCTACGGGGCGCTGACGACTATATCGTGAAGCCCTTTGAGCCCGATGAGCTTGCCGCGCGCGTGCAGGCTGTCTTAAACCGCGTGCGGCAGACTCGCGAGGCGGAGCGAAGACGTCTGCAGGAGCTTCGCGAGCAGATCATTGCCGAGATCTCCAAGGAGCTGAGAGCGCCAGTGGCGCGCCTGCAATCGCATCTGAACCTGCTGCTCACCAAGCGCTTTTCCGGAGATGAGCAGGACATGGCCAGCTATCTCGAGAACGCGCTCGGCGACGCCCGTGTCTTGCGGGAGCTGATCGACGACCTGTCCTGGGCAGGCGCAGAGGTAGCCGAAGAGTACCCCGTCGAGCGCGAGCCCGTGCGTGTGGCGCCTGTGGTGCGGAGCTCTGCCGCGCAGGCTGCCCGACTTGCTGCGGAGAGGAGTGTCGAGCTCAAGATCTCCTGCGGCGGTCTTCTCAGCGCCAATCTGGATGCGGCAGCCATGGAGAAGGCGCTCTCCGGCCTGCTCGAATCCGCTGTCGCCGTCTCTCCGAGCGGTTCCCGCGTCACGATCTCGGCCTCTCGAGCCGATGAGGGGGGCGTGGAGTTTGTCGTCCGCGACGGTGGCTGCGCGCCGGATGGGGATGGGAGCGAAACCGTCTCGTCCGATGTCGTGGACTTTGCAGCGCGCGTCGTCAAGGGGCATGGCGGTCAGCTCTCCATTGACCGCGACAAGCAGCATCGCACCAGTGTGATCATCTGGCTCCCCGGCAGGGTGGCCAAGTATGTCGGCCAACACGAGTAGCCCGGCCGCCGGGGAGCATCAGTCCCTCTGGTTCCGTTTCATCGTCGGCCGCACCGTCGTCACGGGCGCGCTACTTCTTGTCCTGATTGCCGCAAAGGGCGTGGTGCCACAGCGCACCACGCTTCCTCTCTATCTTCTGACCCTAACGCAGTTCGGTGTGAACGGCGTCTATCTGTATCTCTGGCGGAAGCGGGATCTGGCCTTTCTCGGGTATCTCGTCTTTGGGCTTGAGATCGTCCTCATCTCGCTGCTCATCTTTGTCCTAGGTGCCGAAGGCGCTCACTTTCTCTTGGGCTACCTGTGGCCCATCATGATGGGTGGTTGGCTGATCGGGCCGAGCGCTGTCCTTCCCCTGACCGTACTGGCCGGTGCGAGCTATGCCGTCCTGATCGTCCTCCAAGAGCTTGGCATCCAGACCTCTCAGCAACCATGGTCGTCCCGTGGCGCTCCGCTGGGGGCCGTGCTGGGGTTGGTCTATCTGATCTCGGTGGCTTTGGTGGTGTGGGTTCTCAATGCTCAGACGAGCCGCCAGCGCGACTTGCTCTGCAGGCGGAACCGAGCGTTGCGACGCGCCAATGCAGACCTGCGAGCCTTGCTTCGGGTGAGCGAGGGACTCGGGCGGCCCAGTCCGGAGAGAGGATTAGTCCAGTTTGGCCTGAGGCAGCTACAGCGGCTAGTGGGCAATGTGGCAGCAGCGGCCTACGTTGCCGAGGGCGACCAGATTGCACTCCGAGCCGAGCATCGACTGGATGCCAGGGATCGTGAGCTGACGCAGCTGGCGCTCGCCGATGCCCAGGACTGGGGCATGTGGGAGCGCTTTCTCACAGGCGATGGGAAGGTGCTCCGAAGGGTTCATGGCACAGATGGGGCAAGGGATGTGTACCTCGTGCCCATGTCGTCACCACGGACCGTAGAGGGGTGCTTGGCCATCGTGCGACCGTCGGATCAGAGCCTCACACCCCAGGAACGCAATCTGGTCGCGTTCCTGGCCAGGTCGTTGGGATCGGCTCTCGAGGGTAGGAGGCTTCTGGAAGACCTTAGACGCGAGCGCGATCTCATCGTGAACGTACTGAACAACCT
>CAYOBT010000022.1:0-15523 GCA_964402205.1 uncultured Anaerolineales bacterium | reverse complement strand
CATGATCGCCTCTGGAGCTAGCGAGAGCGTAGGCCCCTGGATGGGACCGACGACAATGGCTTCGCTAGAGGGGGAACTTGCCATGAGATTCGACTGCCGAGAGGACACCATCCAGCTTACGCCGCTTTGGAAGGGCGATCGCTTTGACGATGGCCGCCCTCGCGTGCCCGATGACATCGTGACGCGCATGGCCTATGTGACAACGGAGGAAGCCTGGGGCGTCTTGTGGCGCAAAGGCTACGAGTACCAGTTTGAGGGGGGCTGGCTCAATCTCCATCCCGACCGCGTTCTGGTGGGCCGGGCCGTCACGGGTGTCTTTGTGCCCCAGCGGCCAGACCTCCACGAGTGCCTCATGACGCATGGCCATGAGCAGGAGGGCCGCGTGGGCGAGATGAACTCGTGGCTCATCCAGACGTTGGTCAAGGACGATGTTGCGGTCATCGATCTATTTGGCAAGATTCGCAAGGGCACCTTCTCAGGCGGCAACCTCTCTACCGCCATCGCTGCGCGCACGCAGCGGGGGCAGGTGATCTATGGCGGCATCCGAGATGCCCAACAGATCCTGCAGATACCGGACTTTGGAACGTTCTGCAGGGGCATTGACCCGACGGGGATCGAGGATGTGACCATGATCGGCCTGAACGTCCCCTGCCGCATCGGCAACGCCACGTGCATGCCCGGCGACATCGTCCTCGGCACTTTCTCCGGCATCCTCTTTATCCCACCGCACCTAGCCGAGGAGGTTGTGGAGCACTCGGAGGAGATGCGCCTGCGCGAGGCCTTTGGGTTCACGCGTCTCCGACAGGGGATCTATACCTCCAGCGAGATGGACACCGCCTGGACCGACGCCATCGAGGCAGATTATGCCCAATGGCTTGCCCAGCGCACAGAGGAAGAGAAAGCGCGCATTCTTTGGGAAGAGCGTAGCAGCTAGAACAATGGCACGCCCAAGCTCGGCTGCCAGTCAAGCTTGCCTCAGCCTGTACCCTTGCGTAGGATAGCGTCATGTGTGCCACGATGACAAGGGAGAATCAGATGAACCAGCAGCCAGCAAGAGCAGATTCGCGCGCAGGCAAGGAGGCCTCCGTCCGGAGGATGATTCCACCAATCCTTGGCTTTCTGCTGCTGTCTGGGATCACGCTGACGCTCTTTGCCCTCGGAGCCCTGCAGGGGTTTGCTGAGACCTTGCATGCAGGGCTTCTCATGTCGCTCATCGTTATCGGACTCATTGCGGGCATATGGCATGGCTGGCGAGAGCTTTTCGACAGCAAGCCACAGCCCAGGCTCTGGACCAGACGCAACGTGGCAGATGCAGCCAGTGTCGTTGCTGGCACGCTGATCACCTACGTGCTCAGCGTTCACGTCGGGCTGGGCGCGGTGGTTGCCTCTGCACTGGGTGGCGTCGCGATCGCCCTCGTGCTGCCCAGCGTGGCAGTGCCGTTCTACTGCGGGACCTTTGTGGGCATGATTTCGCCTGGACTCGTGGTTGGCTGGCCTGCACTCGTTCTCGCAGGACTGATCGGCGGTATTGTGTATGTGATTGGCAAGGGCGCACTCGATGGGTACGGCGGCAAACTGGGGACGACGGCCTTTTTCGCGTGCCTGGCTACTGCCTTGGTGTGCCAACGCGCGACGCTTTCCGTGGACGTACCGGGGATGTCCACCATTGCGCTGGCAATCCTCTATAGTGCGATCGCCGCAGCCGCCACCTGGGCCCTCAGCATTCGGCTGGAGCATGGCGCGGTGCTCGCGTCAGGCGCCATCGGTCTGCTCGGGGGATTGGTGCTACCCGCAGTCCATCCTGAGACAGGGGGACTCTATGCACTTGCGGTCTTTTCTGCGTCGTTCGCTGGCATGTGCAGCAAGCAGCGGATGCCCAATGAAGTGCCGCTAGCTATCGCGGGCGCATGCTGTGGCGCTGTCGTGGCGATCACCGGTCCCTACATGGGCGGCGCTGGGGGCAAGCTAGGGACCATCGCGTTTGGCTCCAGCATTGCCGTATCAGGGTGGCGTTCCATTGGCGCTTTGGTGCAAGCGCCTCGCCCAGCTCAGACCGCTGGTGCGGATCTCCAACGCCTACGCCCTCGCGGACAGGATCGTTAGCAAACACGCCACCCACTAAGGCGCCTCCTGCCGGCGGGTTCGTGAGCCTACCGGTAGGAAGCGTTTTGACACCTATTTTACGCTCCACGCTTCCTCTGGATTTGTCCTAACCCTATGTTGGTATTATGCTCACAGATGACCCTGGCTCTGCGTGAGCTTGCCCCACCCGTCATAGTCCTGTTGGCTATGGAAAACGGAGCCGCTGGCGCCATCTGATGAGCAAGCCCTCACAGCCTTGGCGCCTGAACCCTCTGTCAGACCGAGCTCCGGCCAGAAGCCAGAAGCGTGAATTGATTCGTGGAGGCTCGACCATGTGTGGGATTGTAGGCTATGTGGGCTCGCGCGACGGCGCCGAAATCGTCACCGAGGGGCTGCGTAGGCTGGCCTACCGCGGCTATGACTCGGCCGGCATCGCTGTCCTCGGCGCATCGGGCATCGTTCGGCGTCGCGCCGTGGGCAGGATCGAGAACCTCATCGAGTTACTCGACGGGGATCCGGTGCATGGCCGCATTGCCATGGGACACACCCGATGGGCAACGCATGGGACCGTCTCGGTGAGCAACTGCCATCCTCACACCGACGGCAACGGCATCGTCGCCGTGATCCACAACGGCATTGTCGAGAACTATCGCGAGCTCAAGCGCTCGCTCGCCGCCGAGGGCGTCGCCTTTACCTCGCAAACGGACACCGAGGTGATCGCGCACCTCATCGCTCGGTACTATGATCCTCGTTTGGCCAATCTCGGCGATGCTCTTCGCCAAGCCATGCTTTGCCTTCAGGGCCCCAGCGCCGTGGTTGCCATGAGCGCCGGCAATCCCGGCGAGCTAGCGGTCGCCAGGCTCGGACATGCCGGCGCCATCGTCATTGGCCTTGGCTCCAACGAGTCCTTTGTGGCATCGGACACACTCGCGATCGTGGACCACACGCGCACCGTCACGTTCCTCGAAGACGGCGAGATGGCCATCCTCACCGCCGATAGCGTCGCCTACCAAAGTCTGACCGGCGAGCCCCTCACCAAGTCGCCCACCACCATCACCACGAACCCCGTCCTTGCCGCCAAGGAGGGGTACAAGCACTTTATGCTCAAAGAGATCTATGAGCAATCCAGGTCGCTCACGGATGTGCTGCGCGGTCGCGTGGATCTGGATAGCAGCACAGTGGACCTTCCCACCATCGAGCCGCTGCGACCCGTGCTGCCCCACCTCCGACGATTGCACGCTGTGGCCTGCGGCACCGCTTGGCATGCCTGCCTCCTGGCCAAGTTCCTCATCGAGGACCTGGCGCGCCTGCCCGTGGAAGTGGATTATGGCTCCGAGTTCCGCTACCGCGACCCTCTGCTCGAGCCGGGGAGCGTCGTCCTGGTCATCACCCAATCCGGAGAGACAGCGGACACCCTGGCCGCCATGGAGGCTGCGCGCCAACGCGGCATGCAATCCATCGCCCTCGTGAACGTCTTGGAGAGCCAGGCGGCGCGTCTGGCCGACGGGGTCATCGGGCTGTTGGCTGGTCCCGAGATCGGCGTGGCGTCGACCAAGGCATTCACATCGCAAGTGGTTGCGGCCTATCTGCTTGCGCTGTACCTGGGGCAGGTAAGGGGAACGCTCGATCAGAGCATGCAAGAGACGCTGGTAGCCGATCTAGCTCGCTTGCCCGGGCTCGTCGATCGGGTGCTCGCCAACGATGGCCTCTATGAGGAGCTCGCTCGCCGCTACATGGGCTACGACGATTTCCTATACCTGGGCCGCGGCATTAACTATCCCATCGCGCTGGAAGGAGCCCTCAAGCTCAAGGAGATCTCGTACATCCACGCAGAGGGCTACCCTGCTGGCGAGATGAAACACGGCCCCATCGCGCTCATCGACGAACACCTGCCCGTGGTGGCCATCTGCCCGCAGGACAAGGTGCGCGACAAGATGGTCGGCAATATCGAGCAGGTGCGGTCGCGCGGCGGCAAGGTGATCGCCATCGCTACCGAGGGCGACGCCGAGATCGCAGAAAAGGCGGACGACGTCATCTACATCCCGGCGAGCTCTCGCTACCTGACGCCCGTCCTCGCTGTGATCCCCTTGCAGTTGCTGGCCTACCACGTCGCCGTGTTACGAGGCTGCGACGTGGATCAGCCGAGGAACCTGGCCAAGAGCGTCACCGTGGAGTAGCGCAACCCGACCACGCGCCTACAGCCCTCAGAATGGCGCGAGGTCTGGCAGATGCTTCGCGAGTTGCTCCCACACCAGGCCCTTGATCCGCCCTAGGGTGGCATCGTCGGGTGCCTCGAATCGCAGCGAGAGCTTGGGCGAGGTGTTCGAGGCGCGAATCAGCGCCCACGCACGCTCCCCAAAGTACACCCGCGCGCCGTCGATGTCGATCACACGGTAGTCCGAGAGAAACGCCTTGCGCACGGCCTCGACCACGTCCTGTTTGACATAGTCGGGGCAGTCGATGCGCAGCTCTGGAGAGCTCACATAGCTGGGCAGCCCCGCACTCAGATCGGTCAGCATCTCGCTGAGCGGACGCCCATCGCGGTCCATGTACTGGAGCAGCAAGGCTGCGGCATAGAGCGCATCATCGAACACAATGGGCGGATCGTTGAAAAAGATATGGCCCGATAGCTCGCCGCCCAAGATGGCCCGCTCGGAATGCATCCTCGGCAGGATGGAGCTGTTGCCACAGCGCGACATGACGGGAATCCCACCATACTTGCGCACGCCATCGAACAGGCCCTCGGAGCAACGTACCTCAAAGACGACCTTGCCCGGCCCATGGCGTAGCGCCTCGCGCGCATAGAGCAGCAGGTAGGTATCGACGGGCACAACATCGCCGCGCTCATCCACGATGCCGATCCGATCGCCATCGCCGTCAAGGGCGATGCCGACGTCGCATCCTTCTTCTCGCACAGCGCGACGCAGATCGACCAGGTTCTCTGCCTGCACCGGATCAGGGGCGTGATTCGGGAAGGTGCCATCCGGCTCACAGTACAATGGCACCACCTCGCACCCAAGCTCGCGCAGAAGCCTCGTCGCCAGAGGACCGCTCACACCATTGCCACCGTCCACGGCCACCTTGAAGGGGGTATCCACCTGCACCTTGTGCAAGACGCAGTTCAGATAGGGATAGACAATATCGCGCGCGAGACGCCTCCCCTCACCGTGGACAAAGGATCCGCTGGCAATGAGGCGTTCGACCTTTTGCAGCTCTTCACCAGCCAACGCCTCCATGCCAACCTGCAGCTTCAGCCCGTTGAAATCGGCTGGGCTGTGGCTGGCGGTCACCTGCACCACACCATCCACCCAAAAGTGATTCACGGCGAAAGAGGCAAGAGGGGTGGGGACCATCCCTATATCCAGAACCTCGCAGCCGCTGGCCATCAGACCATCGGTAACGGCCTCTGCGAACGCCTCCGAGCTGGGCCGGGCGTCCCGCCCGAGCACTATCTGGCGCCTACCCGTGTGCATCTGGATGTAGGTGCCAAAGGCCAGGCCCATCGACTCGACCGCCGTGGTTGTGAGCTCGCTGCCAACGATGCCCCGGATGTCATACTCACGGAAAATGGCACGGGACACGCTAAGCTGGGTCTGCAAGGCGAGATTGTGGAGCAACTCGCGCATCGCCTGCGAGAAACGCTGAGGATCGTGCCGAACGACGATCCGTTCCTCGCCCGTGATGGGGTCGGGCTCCATAGCCTCCTGGACGAGGCTCCGCTGGAACAAGATAGCGCCCTCGAGCAGGAGCAGCTCTTGAGGCGTATCGGCAAAGATGGCCACTTGCGAGGCGTCGTCGGTCACCAGTTGCGGTTTGACGGGCTCAGCCGAGGTGCTCCGATAGCGCTCCAGCACCTCGGGCGTGATGCTGCCATCTCGATGCGCCAGAACATAGTCCAGGCGGATGCCACAGTGGCGATGGATGGCGCGCACGTGGTCCGCGATCGAGTACCCCTCTGTCTGATGCGGCTGGGTCATCAGGTTGCACACAAAGATCTTGCGCGCTTTGGAACGGCGGATCTCCCGGTTGATCTCCTCGATGAGTAGCGCGGGAATCAAGTTCGTGTAGAGGGAGCCTGGGCCGATGACGATGGCGTCCGCCTCACGCACGGCACGCAAGACCTCGGGTGTGGGACGAAAATCGGCTCGAGGCCTGCCCACCACTTCGGAGATGAGGAAAACGTGCGAGATCACCGCATCGGCCCCGCCGTCGCTGATGGCAGCCTCGCCGACGAGCTGCGAACCATCCGACATCTCCGCGCAGACATCCACGCGGTCCAGCGTCGGGATGAGCACTTCTTCCGCGCTGGCACCGATCTGACTATGAAGCTGAGCGAAAGAGGCGCCGGCATTTGCCGGCGGCACGACGCCCACCGTCTCCCAGGGCTCTTGCCGAAAGGCAGGCAACATCACGCGTAGACCCAGCGTACCCGCGAATACCACAACCTTCTGGCGAGAACTGTCCACGTTCACTCGGAGACACCTCCAGAGGACTAGCACAAGACGCCAACCCGATTATAAAATGGAGATAGGTATCAGCGCAATAGCCAAGCGTCAAAATACCATGAATTCCGAAACCGCGCCAGAACGCTTGTCCGAGGACGCCAGCCCAGCCTCAAGGTTGACACCTCTGGTCTCCGCTAGCTATAATCGGCCGAGTTGCTTCTGAGGGGAGAGGGTCATGCGTACCATCCGTGTCACCGCTGGCGACCTATCAGTCACCGCGGAGCTCAACGAGACCGATACCGCGGAGGCTATCTGGAGAGCGCTGCCCATCACAGCGCGCGCGAACACCTGGGGCGACGAGATCTACTTTGGCATCGACGTCCATCTCGAGGAGGCCGCCGACTCCCAGGAGGTGGTGGAGCTTGGCGACCTGGGCTACTGGCCTCCTGGCCATGCGTTCTGCCTGTTCTTTGGGCGCACGCCCATGAGCCGAGGGAACGAGATCCGCCCCGCCTCGCCTGTGAACGTCTTTGGATACTTGCAGGACGATGCCACTGTCCTCAAGCAGGTACCGGCCGGCACAGAGGTCACCATCGAGCGCGTAGGCGAGGACGTTTCCTGAGTCGTTCTTTGCAGCTAGGAGAGAGACATGACGATCGACCAAGCCCGCGAGGTACTCAAGCGCGCCGAGGCTGCTCGCGAGGCTATCGGCCCTGTATCGGACCTGTTCGAGGGCGGCTTGACACTCGACCAGGCCCACGCCATCTGCGAGGCGAACATCGGCGAGCGGATCGCGGCGGGCGATCCGTTGCGCGGGTACAAAGTGGGCTTCACGAACATTCCCGTGCGCGACGACATGGGTCTGCCCGACTCGACCTATGGCTATCTGCTCGACAGCATGGTCCTGGAGTCCGGCGGGACGCTCGATTTGGATGAGCTGATCGCGCCGCGCATCGAGTGCGAGATCTGCTTCCGCCTTGCCAAGCCGCTAGCCGGCAAGGGCCTCACGATTGAGCAAGTCCTGGATGCCACCGATGCCGTCGCTGGTGCGTTCGAGATTTGTGATGCGCGCATCCGCGACTGGAAGTGCCCCTATCCCGACTTTTTCGCCGACAATGGATTCTCGGCGCGCATCGTTCTCGAAGGAAGCTGGCATAGCGTCGACGAGGTCGATTTGCTCCAGGAATCGGTCGTCCTGACGCAGGACGGCAATGAGATCGCCAGCGGCCGCGGCGAGATGGCCATGGGTCATCCAGCCAATGCGGTCGCATGGTTGGCGGGCAAGTTGGCCGATCGCGGCAAGAGCCTGGAGGCGGGACAGCTCATCATGACCGGAACCCTCACTCCGATTCTGCCGATCGAGGACGGTAGCAGGTACGAGGCCAGCTTTAGCACGCTGGGAACCGTCGTCAAGCGCTTTGCCTAGAGGGTTGACGATATGATGGCCTCGACCCAAATCAAGCCTTCGATGTGCTCCATTGGCTGGCGGGACGAACCCATCCGATCAGCGATAGAGGCCGTCTCGCAGGCCGGCTATGTAGGCATCGAGGTCTGGCAACCTCACGTCGAGCGACACCTGGAGGTGGGCGGAACCCTCGCATCGCTATCCGCCCTGTTAGAGCAACACGCACTGACGGCACCGATGCTGAGCGGCTACTATGACTTGGCGGGGCGTGCAGAAGAGAGCCTCAGGGACCTCGAGCGCCACGCGGAGCAAGCCGAGGCACTCCAGGCGCCAATGCTGCGCATGTTCACGGGAGGGAGATCGTCGACAGAAGCCCTCCCAGCCGCGTGGGACGTCGTGACCGAGACCTTGCAGCAAGCTTGCGACATCGCGGACAAGCGCGGGCTCGGCATCGCCCTCGAGACCCACGAGGGCCATCTGCACGACACGACCGAGAGCACACTTTGCCTCCTAGGCAGCGTGGCACGTCCCAATCTGTTCGTCAACCTGGACATCTACAATCTCTATGCCATTGGGGAGGATCCCGTAGCGGCCTTGGACCAGCTAGGGCCCCACGTCCGCATGGTCCATCTGAAGAACGCCATCCGGCAGAACGAGAGCCGCCGCCTGGGCATCCCGCTGGCCGAGGGTGACATGCCCTACGCGCCTTTTCTGCACGCCCTGGCAGAGAGTGGCTATAATGGCTATGCCTCCATCGAGTGGTTCGGCCCCTCGCCGGCCGAGGCGGCCATTTCTGAGCTCCGGTATCTGCAAAGCGTCCTGGGAGAGCACCTTGCCCGACGCACGGAGTGATACCTGCGACGTCCTGGTCGTCGGTGGGGGCGGAGCCGCCCTTTGCGCTGCCATTGCCGCTTGGGACGCCGACCCGTCGCTGGACGTGCTCCTGGTCACCAAGGGAGAGCTTGGCGCCAGCGGTGTCACGGCCACGGCGTGTTCCGACCGCATGGCGTTCCACGCCACCTTACCCACTACCGAACCCGGCGGGCCCGATGCCTGGCATTACCACGCCGATGACATCTACCGCATAGGTGGCCTCGTCAGCGACTGGGATCTGGCAGAGGTCTTGGCCCGCAACGCTTCCTCCGCCTTTTCCTATCTGGAGAGCCTGGGCGTGCCGTGGGCTCGCAACCCCGACGGCACACCGGCGCAGTTTGTGACCGATGGCTCGGCCTATGCACGCGCCTGCTACACCGGCCCCCACACCGCCAACGAGATCCATGCCGCGCTCTTGCGGCGACTGCGGGAGCTACCGGTGCGCGTCGTGGACCACACAATGGCCGCCGAGTTCCTCTTTGACGCCGGTGGCACGATCGCCGGCGCACTTGTCCTCAGCGAGAAAGAGCCTTCTGCCACAACGATCTCTGCCTCGGCGGTCGTGATGGCCACGGGCGGTGCGGGGCAGGTCTATGCCACGAACGTCTTCCCACGTGACTGCACCGGCGACGGCTATGCCATGGCCTACCGTGCCGGCGCCGAGCTTGTGAACCTGGAGTTCATCCAATTCGGGCTGTGCTCCGTTAGCACGGGCTTGGCATGCTCGGGCAGCATGATGCGGGCATTGCCACGCCTGGTGAACGACCTGGATCAGGCCTTCCTGCTGAAGTATTTGGATACCGATGACCAGTCGCGAGCTTGTGACCTCCTCTTTCGCAAGGGAGCTAGCTGGCCTGTCTCGTTGGAGGAACCGACTCACATTATCGACATCGCGGTTGCGGCCGAGATCGCACAAGGGAGACGGGTGTTCCTGGACTATGCGCGTAACCCGCAGGATTACGCACCAAGGCGCCTCGGCCCGGCCGTGCAAGACTGGTACGCCAAACGAGGATACCGCCTTGGCGACGACGACGATACCCCTCTCGCCCGCCTTTGCGCCATCAACCCGCAGTCGGTAGCGTGGCTGGCAGAGCACGGCATCGACCTCGACATTGAAGCCAAAGTAGAGGTAGCGCCGGCCGCACAGCACTTTCAGGGTGGCATCAGGATCCGGACGGATGCTTCCACGACCGTGGCCGGTCTCTATGCAGCCGGCGAGACAGCAGGCGGTCAGCACGGCGCCAATCGGCCAGGAGGCAACTCGCTTCTGGATGGCCAGGTGTTTGGGCGCATCGCAGGCGAATCGGCAGCGCGGAGGGCATCGCGTCTGACGGACGCACGGCAGCGCGCACCATCTACCACGCAGACGATCGCCAAGCTTGCGACTCCGCAGGGAGAAGATCCGGATGCCGTCATCGAGCGCGTTCAGCATCTGATGACGGCCCATTGCGCTGTGCGCCGCACAAAGGGGGGCCTTGCCAGCACCGTGCGCGAGCTGGAGGAGATGCTACGCACGGGAGTTGCGCTGGATCCCCCTGCGCAAGCCCGCACCGTCGAGGCCCTGAACATCCTCCAAGTAGCCTACCTCGTCGCCACCGCATCATTGGGACGAGACGAAACCCGCGGGCCCCATCTACGGTTCGCGGATGACCATACAACGGAGCCCCTGCCGCGCAGGGATGATCGCTGGCAGCGCTATCAGGTCATCCAGCGAGGGTCCCAAGGCCCCATGGTCTCATCACGCCAACCGGTCGCTAGACCCAGCAAATCCGACGTGTAGCCTCGGCGGCTCGCTATCCTCGTAGCTGGCTCAAGGCATGCAGAACACGCTCGACGCTTGCTTGGGTATCGCGGAGGATCTCGGCTCCCGGAATGCAGAGCCACGTCCAAGCCTCTGGCGTGGCATCGCCAAGATCGTAGACGACAGCTGCCTCGGCGATGGTGTCGTCTCCACAATGGATGGCCAACCCCGATCGACCGGCTGGCAAGGCCACATCGACCACATGGTGTCCCTCGTCGGTCAGCAGGACATGGTCGCGATAGGCTTCCACGCCGCGTTCCTGTAGAGCCTGCCATAGCCTATCCTTGGCCGTCTCACGCAACCAAAGGTCGTTGATCTCACGCGCCGCGAGCAGGAGATCCAACGTGGTGGGGATAAAGGTGACTCGCCGGAGCTTGGCCGCGGGGATCGGATGTGGCAGCTCACGTAGAGCCCCTAGCTCGAGCTTGAGGTAGCGATCGTCCGCGCGGGGATGGCCTGGCTCGGCCGGCAGCAAGTCTCGTCGCCTGACCAAGCGATACCGCCTGATGGGCGCATAGTAACGGATGCTGCACCCCATCTCGCCAAATCGGGCGGGCATGTAGAATGCCAGGTATTCCGCACCGACGCGCTCAGGGGCCTTGGCTAGGGGAATCCGGTACCAGCTCTCGTTGACCACCAAAGCCCAATCCTCGAGCCGTGGCACGATAGCTACGAGCACTCGCTCATCGCTGGGAGATGGGATAGTCTGCTGTCCGTACGCGTCCCAATCCACGTGTCCTCCCAAGAGCTGGGAGCGAGCCAAAGCTGAACGCCCTCCTCGCGGAGGGCGCTGCCTAGCTCACAACCATCCGGACGTTCGGCCTAGTCGATGGCAAAGAACGCAAAGCGGAACCCCACATAGACGAAATAGAGAAGCATCAGATAGATCGCACCCGCCTTGTTGAGCCTGCCCTTGGTGATCCAAAGAATGCCCCAGAGAATGAGTCCGGTGCCCGTCTCCCAGGGAAGGTCCCACCTCACCAGCGGTGCCGGTACCCAGTAGCCAGACACCAGTGCCCCTCCACCGATGGCTACCAGCGGATTCGTGATGTTGCTGCCTATCAGCGTGCCCAAGGAGATACCATGCTCCTTGTTACCGATCCCAGAGATAGCCGTCGTCAGCTCTGGCAACGCGGAGGCGATGCCCAGCGTCATCACGCCGATCAGAGAACCTGCGATGCCCGTGGTCTGGACGATGCCTTCGGTGACGCGCAGCACCAGGTCGGCGCTAACGATCGTTACCCCCATAGCCAAAGCCGCATAGATGGCCCAGCGAAACGCCTCGCGTCCCGTTTGTGGACCATCGGTCTCGCCCGCCTCCTCGCTCGCTTCTTCCTTCTCATAGTACTTGCGCTCGTCACGATAGAGATAGTAGGTATAAGCCATGAACGTACCGAACAGAATCAGACCATCCCATCGCGAATAGTACCGATCCCAGCCCAGGATGATGCACATCACCGTCGTGCCGATCATGGGCAGCATACTTTTCCACAGAAAGTACCGCCGGAAGTAGAGCGAGCCGGCGAAAAAGACGACCATACCCAGGATCAGCGTTTGCTGGACGACATCCGAGCCGATGTTGGCGCCTAGCACGATAGCCGAGGCGATCTTGGGATCCATGGTACCACGCAGGATACCCACCGAGGCTGTAAGATGCGCGGTGATCTCGGGGATGCTCGTTGCCAATGATACTACGGTCATTCCCATGAACGTGGTAGAGAGGTCAAAGTATGCCGCAAGACCGATGAGCCGTTTGACTGCCTCATCGGCTGCAAGGATCAGCAGCGCCATGCCTACTACGCCCGCCACAATGTTGATCCCTAATGGCTGCGTGTGCAGAAATGCAAACATCCTCTCCACCGCTTTCCATGCTGTGGTGAACGGTCACCCCGTACAAGCCAATCGACCGCCCTAACTGCCAAGCGACAAGTATACCCTAGGCCGGCAGCGAGTCCAAACGCGGTGTCGATTCGCATAGGCCCTCGATCGGCGTACGCTAGCTACCGTGGACGCGGTTTCCACCAAAGCCTATAATGGCATGCGTGCGTCTACCTGCAGGGAAGGGAGCTTCCATGGACCAGCTGGACTTGATCCGCCAAATCCTTGATGCCCTTCCTCCTCTTGAGCATCCGCGTGGTGCGCGACTGCCTCTCTATCTGTGGGCACTGCGGGGCATGCCCGCTTCCGATGACACAACCGCGCGCGAACTGCTGCGGGAGGCAGATGCCCGCGGCCTGGCATTCCTGGCCGTCTGGGATCACGAGAATCTGCCTACGTCGCTGGACGAAGCCTTGCGCCTCGGTCGCCTCCAACAAGAGCTCGGCTTGAGCATCGGCGCTGACGCTATCAAGCCGCTGTACAGCTTCTGCGATGGGAGCCCCGCTACTGCCCATGTGGACGAGCAGGGCGAGCCCTTCTTTGATCGCTCCCACAGCGCTGAACGCCCGATTGGCTGCCCGTTTGCCCTGGATCATCGCTACCCAGAGATCGCCCGACGTATTCATACGTTCGCCGAAGCCTACCGCGAGGCTGAGCTCCCGCTAGGCTTTGTGTTTAGCGACTGGGAGATCGATGGCCCCCTGGAGTGGAACAATGCCTGGGATCACATCCGCCGCTGCCGACGTTGCCGCGCCGAGCTCGGAGACGTGGAGGACTTCCGTCATGTCCAGCGGACGCTTCGGAGCATCCGCGCGGACATGCAGCGACAGTGCTACGCTGAACCCATCCTGCAACGCTTCCCCAAAGCGCTGGTTGGCAACTATGCTGTGTATGCCCACGCCGGCATGCGCTACTGGTATGACTATTTCGAGCAGTTCAACCCCGAGTTGCCTCACGTGTGGGATCAGCAAGAGCCCTCAAGGCCCTGGGCGCACGAGTATCCCGCGACAGGCTACACCTTTGGCATGCCTGTCCTCTATACATGGTACCGTACCTTTGACTGGTACGACTATGCCGTGACCGACTACCACTGGTTCTACAACATGCTCAAGGTAGCGAGCAACGCCGGCCAGCACAAGCCCGCTGGCCACACCCTTATCACCTTTGTGCATCATACGCTAACCGATCCGCCCGAAAAAGGCGCCGAACCCCATGTTATCCCCATGAGCTCGTGGGCTTACCGGGAGCTTCTATGGCATGCCCTTCTTCGAGGCCATGACGCCCTTTTCTCCTGGAGCCCCGATGACGTGGCGGTGCACGAGGCAATCCTCGCCCATCAGGTCTATGCGGAGTCTCTCGCGTATACGGGTTTCTTGCAGAGCGGGCAGCCGTTCGCCTATCAAGTGCCAGCAACGCCGGGCACCATCGTCTCGGCGGTGAGGCTCGAGGACAAGTTCCTCGTTCGTCGCACAGACTTTGGCGAGACCGGCGAGCCATTCATGCTCGACGTTGGAGATAGCAGCATCGCCGTTCCGCAAAAGCCCGGCGGCTGCCAGATCCTCGACCTTCCCTAGGACCTGGCCGTAGCGATGGGAGTACCAGACATGCGCCACGAGGAAAGCGACATCATTGTCCGAGGGCTGCGCTTGCATCTCTACACCATGGGCAACGGCAGCCCACCCGTCATCCTGGCCCATGGCTTCACGGACCACGGCCCCTGCTGGCTGCGCCTCGCAGACCAGCTAGGCTCGGGTAGGCACATCATCATGTACGATGCCCGGGGCCATGGCCGCTCGGAGGCGCCCGTTGAGGGCTACACACGGCGGACACTGGCGGAGGACCTGGTCGCGCTCGCCGAGGAGCTTGATTTGGACAGGCCCATTGTCATGGGCCATTCCATGGGAGCCGATACGGCGGCTTGGGCCGGCGCGCTGGCCCCCTCGTTGTTTGGCGGCATTATCCTGGAGGACCCTCCCTGGAACCCCGATCTCTATGCCCGATCGGATGCTGATCGCGCGGACAGGGCAGAGCGGGAAAGAGCAAGAGCCATCGCCAACAGAGAGCGCTCCCTCAATGAGCTCGAAGCGTGGATACAGCAGCGCAATCCCCAGTGGCATCCAACCGAGTGCCGCACCTGGGCCGAGGCCAAGGCGTTGATGGACCCACGGGCTACTCGGGTCATCGCTAGCGATCGGGTCCCGTGGCAGCAGCTCGTCCCGCAGATAGGGTGCCCGGTGCTACTCCTAACGGGAGACAACGACCTGGGTGCCCTCACGACCTCGGCAGTCGCTCAGGAGGTCGTTCGCCTAGGCAAGGATGTTCAGCACGTTCAAATTGACGAGGCCGGCCATTCGCTACGCCGAGACCAGTTCGCGGCCGTCTTGGAAGCCGTGCGCCGTTTCCTTGCACGCGTCGCATCATCCTAGACAGCGTCGGCGAGGCCCAGCACCTTCTATCATCGGATGAGCAGGGGGATGAACGCGTTGAACAGAGCGCTGCCGCTTGGCGGTACTGAGACAGGATCGCTCTGTCTGCTCACGAGGCGGTTACGTTGCTCGCCATGCGGCTCGGTGACCGTACGAACGACCACGTACATGGTTTTGGGCCGGACCACGCCATCGATGGTGTACGATGCAACGGTCTTGTCAGAAGTCTCCCCATGTCTGGCATAGGGCCCCTCTGCCGACCAGCCGTATAGCACCTCGTAAGAGCCGGCATCTTCCGTGTACGGGATGGGGTCCCAAAGAATCTCTGCAGCACTGGACGTCACGTCGCCCAACCGAAGCTCCGCCGGCGGCAGGGTCTGCGTTGCGTCCCAGCTGGATGCCTTCTCCTCAAGGTACTGCTGAACGTTGGGATCGCTGGCTTCGAGCATGTTATAGTCCAGCAAGAGCACCGAAACGTTGGCACCAAAGGGCGAGGGCACATCACCAGCAAGAGCATTGTTGTGCAGATAGACATGGGTCACGTTCGGCAGCGCACAGACCTCCGCTGGTATGGCTCCAGACACATAGTTGCCATAGAGCCCGAGCCACGTCA
>CAYOBT010000021.1:0-15528 GCA_964402205.1 uncultured Anaerolineales bacterium | reverse complement strand
TGGCGGCATCGAGCGTGGCACGCATCCAGGCAGCCTCCCATGCCAAGCCATCCTCCAACGCAACGAGAGGCCTGAACCCCAGCTCATCGCGAGCCCGAGTCGTATCGGCCCAGGTATGCCGCACATCGCCCCGCTGCTCTCCCACATGCTCTACTTCGACTGGCCGCCCCGTAACCCGGCCCAACACATCCAAGCAGTGATTGAGCGTCACGCGAGAGCCCCCACCGATGTTGTAGCAGCTTCCGGGCGTCCCGTGCTCCATCGCCAGAAGATTCGCCTCGACCGCATCGGAGACATAGGTGAAATCGCGCGTCTGCTCGCCATCACCATAGATGCTCAAGCTCTCACCAAGATAGATGGCACAGAGGAACTTGTGAAAGGCCATGTCCGGCCGCTGCCTCGGACCATAGACAGTGAAATAGCGCAAGGACACAGTAGGCACCCCATAGTTGACGGCGTACAGCCGCGCGAGGTGCTCGCCTGCGAGTTTCGATACGCCATACGGCGACACCGGTTGCGGTCGATCGGTCTCACGCAGGGGCAGGCTGTCCGTATCCCCATAGACCGACGAGGAAGATGCATAGACGAACCTGGTGATGGTCGGCGATCCCACAGCCGCCTCGAGCAGGCGCTGCGTGTTGAGGATATTCAGCTCGGTGTAGATGGCAAAGCTCTGTCCCCAGCTAGCCCGCACGCCTGCCTGGGCAGCCTGGTGGAACACCGCATCCACGCCAACCAGAAGCTCAGCGAGGTCCATCTCGCCAAGATCGCCTTCGACAAACCGAAAGGCCTCATGATCGGCGATGGAGGCTAGATTCGCTTCCTTGACGGCCCGCGGGTAGTAGTCGGTGAAGCAATCCACGCCCACTACGTGATAGCCCTCACGCAGCAAGCGCTCGCACAGATGCGAACCGATGAACCCCGCGGCGCCGGTCACGAGACACGTCCTTGCCACCAAGCCCCTCTCTTTTCGACTTTGGCCGGACGATCATCTATCGAGCAAGGTACATTCTACAGTAGCGGGCCCTGGTCACCAAGTCAGCGGCTAGGCCAGATGCTGGCCGTCACCGCAGATAGGCCTGCTCGACTTTGCGTAGCGCCGTCGCGATGTCATCGACTTCACGCTCCGTCAAGCACTCGTGCCATGGCATGACAAAGTGGCTGTCGATGGCCACGCGCGCGCCAGGGCAGGACCCTTCATACGCCACCTCTTGCCCGTAAAAGGGGCACGTCCAGGGACAGCCAGACTTGCCATAGGTGGCACGCTCCCGGAACCAGGGATTCTCGTAGGCAATATAGTCATAGTGGGGATCCATAGGAATCCCCTCCGCCAGACAGGCACGGACAAAGGTTTCCTTGTCCACGAAAAGGACAGAGGGATCCAGATGCATGAGCATCAACCAGTAAGAGCTGACCGTATCGGGGAGGAGCGTCCGCATCCGCACCGACTTTAGATCCGCGATGCGTTCCTCAAGCTGTCTGGCCCGCAGGCGTCTTGCGCCGACGATGTCGTCCAGTCGCTCGAGCTGCACGCGCCCCATGACCGCCTCAAGCTCCGTCATGCGGTAGTTCAGACCCAGGAACAGGTTGCGCGTCTCGTCGCTGTTGAAGGGCTTGCCTCGATCGGCGAATCGCTTTGCGTTCCAGTAGAGATACTCGGTGTTCGTGATCACCATGCCGCCCTGGCCGCCCGCCGTGTGGTGCTTGCCACCCATCAGGCTGAACGCCCCTAGATCGCCGATGGAGCCCACCTTGCGCCCTTTGTAAAGAGCTGCGTGCGACTGGCTGGCATCCTCAATGACGGGGATATCGTGTCCGCGAGCGATCTCCATGATGGGGTCCATATCCGCCGGCTGTCCGCCGATGTGCGCCACGATGATGGCGGCCGTGCGCGGCGTTATCCGCTCAGCGATAGAGGACGGAGACACATTCATCGTCTCGGGATCAGCGTCAGCAAAGATGGGAGTGCAGTTGCTCCAGAGAATCGGGGCAACAGCGCCGGGATCAGTCACGGGCGAGCTGATGACCTCCTGGGCAATATTCAGACGCAGAGCCCCCAAAGCTGCGTGGACGGCGGCCGTTCCCGAGCTTGTGGCCGTCGCGAAAGCCACGTCGTGATAGGCGGCAAACTCGCGCTCATAGGCATCGACATGCTCCCCGCCGTAGCGGTCGAGCCCCCCGCCCTGCGTGCGCTCCTTCTCAAGCAGCTCATGCACGGCCTCGATCTCTCGCTCGGTGATCACCAAGCGGCGTGGCCACGGATCCTCGCGCACGGGCACTCCACCTTCGATTGCCAGTTCAGTCATGCTCCTCCCCCTGATCATCTTTCGTTGCGAACCTCTTGCCGCTCTTGTCGATGCCGCCATGCTCCGATCGCAGCAGACCATACATCACCAGATCGTAACGCTTACCCCATTTGGCCACATGCCCCCGGAGTGTCCCTTCGCGCACCATGCCCAGCTTTTGCATGACGCGTCCAGATGCTACGTTCGGCGCAAGATGGCAGGCATAGAGGCGATGGAGATCCAGCTCAGCAAAGCCGTACGTCAGCAACGCTCTTGCAGCCTCGGTTGCATAGCCACGTCCCCAGTAAGGCAAGCCGATCCAGTAACCCAGCTCGCCGGTATCGTTCTCACCGTCCACGGACAAGCCCATGGCACCCACAAGCTCGCCACCGTCCTGCAGGGTAACCGCAAGGGTGACGCCTTCCCCGGCCGCAAAGCGATCGGCATGCGAGGCGATCCACGTTACCGCCATCTGCAGCTCATAGGGATGCGGGATATGCAACGTGTATTGGGCAATCTCGCGCGCGCCGGCCAGCCTCCAGACGGCCTCGGCATCGGACCGCCTGAAGGGACGCAGCAGCAAGCGCGACGTTGCAAGCGTGGGCAGACCCATGTTGCTGCGTCTCGCTAGGAGCGCTCAAGCCTAGCACGCATTGCGCGCAGCTCGATCAGTATCTCCTGCAGCAAACCAGCCGCGTCCGATTCCGGCTGCACGGCGCGTTCTTCTGCCGAGACGGACTCCACCTGGCGACTGCGCAGGCCGCGCACTGCCTGAAGGATGGCCTCGTGGATCTGGTCGTACTCCGTCAGCCCAGCAAGCTTGGCTTCCGCTCCCTGCTGTTGGCTGTAGCCCGCTGTATGGACATGCAGGCTGCCCATGCCCAGCCATCGATCCAGCGGTCCCCGCTTCACGACAATGTTGGTAATCATCGCATAGGGCACCGTATCCACCGAATGCGTGATGATCCCCCTACGCACCACCAGCTCATCATCATGGAGCTCGTAACTGATGGATCGGCAGTAGGGAGGTACGATGAGAAGCGCCGGAACCAGCCATACCGCGTTGGCCAGCAAAAAGATCCAGAGATAGGACGGTGGCATGTCTGGAATCAGCGCCAGCAACGCGAATGGCAGGATAAAGAACACGAACACGAGCAGGATGCTTGCCGCCATGCTCACGACCAGCTTCTCACTGGGCCTGAAAACCTCCGCGCCTTTCATGAGTCACCCCTCCATGCTAGATACCGACTCACGCGACCCGAACCATGCCCCCGTACCCAACGTGATCTCAATCCATGCGCCGCATCTCGGGCTTGAGGATGGCCACGAGGGCCGAGATGGCCGCCACGACCATCCCCTGCACCACGACCACCCATGGCACACCGACCCGATCGGCCATCGCGCCAGCTGGGATGGTACCCAGAGGGCTGAGGCCCCACTCCATCATCGCCACGCTCAGCACGCGTCCGCGGTAGGCCTCGTCAGTGTGCGAGAGAATCAGCGTGTTGCTGAGTACGAGATAGAGGTTACTCAGGGCCCCCGCCAGCGCCAAGAACATGATGACCGCAAGTAGCCATGGCATGGTGACATAGAGCGCCAAGCAGAAGCCTAGCCCCAAGCTCGCTCCCAACAGAAGCCTACCCTTGCCGCGAATGTCGCCAAGATAGCACGCGATGAGCGACGCCACCAACGCTCCGACGGCCCCCGAAGCCTGCAAGAGCCCCAGGCCAGAGGCATCTAGTCCCCAGTTCTCGCGCGCAAACGCCGGAAGCAGCGTGATGTAGGGCATCACGAAAAAGACCCGGACTAGCCCCAGACCGATCAGCAGCAGCAGGAGTGGCGCACGTCGCAGGTAGCGGATACCCTCGATGATGTCGACCCAGAAGGAAGCATGCTCCGTTGCCTGCGGCTCAGCTTTCGGCAACCGTGAGATGGTATAGACGGCGACCGCGTACATCGCAGCCATGAGATAGTAGACGCCCTGCGCGCCTACCGAATCGATCAGCATCCCAGCTAACGAGGCCGCGACGATACCCATCAACCCCATACCCAACGAGTCGAGAGAGATCGCGTTCATCAGCACATGCTCCGGCACCAGCTCGGAGATCATCGACTGTTGCGCCGGCATCAGGAAAGCGATGAATATCCCCGTCAGAAACGAGCTAGCCGCCAGATGCCACACGCGAATGAGATCCACCGAAATCAGCAAGGCGATCGCAAGACTATTCAGGAGCATCCCAGCGCGCGTCCAGAGCATCAGGCTGCGCTTGTCCAGTCGATCCGCTACAACGCCACCATAGGGCGAAAGCAGCAGGGTCGCAACGCTCCACCCTGAAGCCACCCACCCCAGCGCGAAAGCGGAGCCCGTCAAATGGTAGACCAACCAGCCCTGGACTACTGTGCCCATCTGGAAGGTTCCGGTGGTCGCCAATCGGCCCACCCAGAGCCAGCGAAAGGGCCGGCTCTCCAGGGCCTCGAAGGTGCGCCTCAGCGTGCTTGTCGCAGTACCCATCACCGTCCCATGCTTCGCCTACTGACCGCATCTAGCAGAGGCCTTGTCCAACATAGGCCCATCCCACAGAGCTCCTCCCGGACTAGCTGAGGATAGGCCCATCGATTCTACCCAGCTCCCCGCCTCCTGTCGAGAGCTCGTGGCGTCCAGACCGCCGCAGGTTGACATGGATTCCCTGGAATGGTATCATGTTAGCAGTCTAGTCTTGCGAGTGCTAAAAAGTTGACCATAATGCGCGCCTCTCGGCTCGAGGGGCGTCCGGACCCGTTTCCGAAGGCTGTAATCTTGACACATCCTCGGGCCGGGTGCTATCATCTTGGCACTCTGGGGGCGAGACTGCTAGCGTTCCGACTATCGCAAAGGTAAGCCCATGGCGGTGGAGCAACAGCCCGAATCCGGCGTGATTCTCACGCCTCGACAGCGCGACATCCTGCGGATCGTCGTGCAGCGCTACATCGACACAGCCGCGCCCGTCGGCTCCAGCACCGTTCAATCGGCAGGGAACCTGGGCGTGAGCACGGCAACCATCCGCAACGAGCTCGTGGCGCTAGAGAGCGCGGGATATCTCATCCAACCGCACACATCGGCAGGACGGGTGCCCACGCCGCAAGGGTACCGCTACTATGTGGAGCATCTCATCGATCGCACGGATCTGCCGGTGCCCGAGCAGCGCATGATCCAGCATCAGTTCCATCAGCTGCGCCTGGATATGGACCAGTGGACGAGGCTCACCGCTGCCGTGCTCGCGCATACGGCGCGCGCCGCGTCGCTGGTAACGCCACCGCATGCAACGAACGCACGCTTTCGTCATGTCGAGCTGATCTCGATCAACGACGCAACTTGCTTGATGGTTCTCGTCCTTCAGGACGGCAGCATCCACCAAGAGATGCTGATGCTCAACGATGTGGTCGATCAGGGCGAGCTCAGCCGAGTCTCGAGCAAGCTCAACAGCCTGCTGTTTGGGATGACCCTTCGGGACATTCAGACCAGCACACATCCGGAACTGGCTTCTCTTCGGGGATTCGCGGCCTGTGTGCTCGATCGGGTTCTTCCCGTCATGAAGGGGGCCGAGCGTCGTTCGGCGCGAGAGATCTACCGCGACGGCCTTTCGAACGTCCTCGGCGAGCCCGAGTTCGCCGATGTGGGAAAGCGGGAGCAGATCCTGCGGCTGTTTGAGCAGCGCCGCCTGCTAGACGTCATTCTTGCGCGCATGTTGGGAGCGTCGGGCGTGCAGATCATCATCGGTGGCGAGGGTGCGTACGGAGGCTTTGAGGACTTTTCCATGATCCTCTCTCCCTATGGACTGCGTGGCAAGGCTAGCGGCGTCCTCGGCGTAGTGGGTCCCACGCGCATGGCATACGGCCGCGGCATCTCTGCCGTCCGCTATGTCACCGAGTTGATGGATCAGCTAATTGAGGACCTGTTCGGCGAATAGAAAGAGGTTGGGAGTTCTGTGAGACCATGGTGAGCAACAATACAGAAGATCAAGCAAAGGATCCCATACAGGAGACAGAGACGGAACCCGAGGATGCAGAGAACGCCGACGCGTTGAGCCTGGAATCGCTTCACGAAGAGCTGGCGCAGACGCAGGCACAGTGTGCCGAGTATCTTGACAAGTACCGTCGCACCGCCGCGTCGTTCGACAATTACCGCAAACGACAGGCTCGCGATCAGGCGCGCCAGACGCGACAGCTTACGGCGGATCTGATACGTCAGATCCTGCCCATCGCCGATGATCTGCGCAGAGCTGTAGCCCACCTTTCCGAGACGGATGCCAACGCCGAGTGGACCCAGGGTGTGGTGATGATCGAGCGGAAGCTGGAAAAGCTCCTGCACGACTATGGCATCGTCGAGATCGAGGCGGAGGGCGTTCCCTTTGATCCTGCTGTCCACGAGAGCCTCCTCGCAGAGCCCAGTGACACGTACCCAGAGGGCACCGTGATCGAGGTCTTTGAGAAGGGCTACAAGCTGGGTGATCTGGTCATCCGGCCTGCAAAGGTCAAGGTCTCCAGCGGCCCTCAGGTCTAGCACGCGTCCCATACAATCTAGTGAACACTACTGGAGGTAAAACAGATGAGCAAAATCATCGGAATCGACTTGGGCACCACCAACTCTGTGGTTTCTGTCATGGAGGCTGGCGAGCCAAAGGTTATCCCCACGGCAGAGGGCGAGCGCCTGTGCCCGTCGGTGGTGGCCGTGAACACCAAGACAAGTGAGCGCATGGTCGGACGCGTAGCGCGTCGTCAGGCCATCACCAACCCGGACAATACCATCTTTTCCGTCAAGCGGCTTATGGGCCGCAAGTACTCTGACCCCGAGGTCCAAAAGGCCATCGAGGTGCTGCCCTACGAGATCGTCGAGCATTCCAACGGCGATGCCTGGGTGGTGTTGGGAGGCAAGGAATACTCGCCTCCTGAGATCTCTGCCATGATCCTCAGCAAGCTCAAGAGAGATGCTGAGGAATACCTTGGAGAGAAGGTAAGCGAGGCCGTGATCACGGTGCCCGCCTACTTTAACGACTCGCAGCGCCAAGCTACCAAAACGGCCGGCGAGATCGCAGGACTGAAGGTCCAGCGCATCATCAACGAGCCAACGGCCTCGTCGCTCGCATACGGCCTGGAGAAGAGAGAAGACGAGCGTATCGCCGTCTATGACTTGGGCGGCGGAACATTCGATATCTCCATCCTCGACCTGGGCGACGGCGTCTTTGAGGTCAAATCCACCAACGGCGATACGTTCCTCGGCGGCGACGACTTCGACCAGCGCATCATCGATTGGATCGTGGACGAGTTCCGGAAGGATCAAGGCATCGACCTCCGCCAAGACCGAATGGCGCTGCAGCGCCTGAAGGACGCCGCGGAAAAGGCCAAGATCGAGCTCTCAACCACGCAACAGACCGAGATCAATCTGCCGTTTATCACGGCTGATGCCAGTGGCCCCAAGCACCTGAATCTGACCCTGTCACGCTCCAAGCTGGAGCAGCTTGTGGACGATCTCGTCGAGCGCAGCTTGGGCCCTTGCCAGAAGGCTCTCGAAGATGCCAACCTGACAAAGGATGACATCGACGAGGTCATCCTCGTGGGCGGGCAGACTCGCATGCCCATGGTCCAGCGACGCGTTGAGGAGTTCTTTGGTAAGGCGCCGCACAAGGGCATCAATCCCGATGAGGTCGTCTCCATCGGCGCGGCCATCCAGGCGGGCGTGCTCTCTGGTGACGTGGACGATGTGCTGCTGCTGGATGTGACGCCGCTCACGCTGGGCATCGAGACGCTGGGTGGTGTATCTACCCCGCTGATCGAACGCAACACAACGATCCCCACGAAAAAGAGCCAGATCTTTTCCACGGCGGCTGACAATCAGACGCAGGTGCAGATCAACGTCGTGCAAGGCGAGCGCCCTATGGCTGCAGACAACAAGCAGCTCGGCACCTTTGTGCTCGATGGGATCCCGCCCGCTCCACGTGGCATGCCACAGATCGAAGTGACCTTCGATATCGACGCGAACGGCATACTGCACGTCTCTGCGGAGGACAAGGCGACCGGCCGCGAGCAGAAGATCACCATCGAGGCCTCCAGCGGACTTGACGACGACGAGATCGAGCGTATGGTCAAGGAGGCCAAGGAGCACGAGGCCGAAGACCGCCGTCGCAAGAACGAGGTCGAGCAGCGCAACCAGGCCGATACGCTTGCGTACCAGGCCGAGAAGACTCTCAGCGACCTAGGCGACAAGGTTCCCGAAGACGTTCGCAGCGACGTCGAAGCCAAGATCGAAGCCGTTCGTGAGGCCTTGAAAGGCCAAGACGTCTCACTGATCGAGCGTCGCAAGGACGAGCTCTCGCAAGCCCTACAAAAGGTGGGCGAGGCCGCCTACCAACAATCCGAGCCACAGGGCCAAGCGCCTGAACAGGGCGAGGCTGGCGGCGAGGATGAAGGCACGGTCGAGGGCGAGTTCCGCGAGGTGTAGGCGACTGGTTCTGCAAAGGAGCAGGTTAGGGGCACTCACATGTCCCTAACCTGCTTTTCGTCGAGATAGGAGAGCGAGGTTTCACGCGCAAATGGCCGAAGAGAAGCGTGACTACTATGAGGTGCTGGGAGTCTCGCGGGATGCGTCCCCAGACGAGCTCCGTCGGGCCTACCGACGGCTCGCTCGCAAGTATCACCCAGACGTAAACAAAGATGGCGACGCCGAGACGCGCTTCAAGGAGGTCAACGAAGCTTACCAAGTCCTCAGCGATAGTGAAACTCGTGCACGATACGACCGCTTCGGGCATGCCGGACTCGGCCAAGGGGGCTTTGAGGGATTCACTGGCTTTGGCGGCTTTGAGGACATCTTTGAGGATCTGTTCGGGTTTGGCGGGCGACGCTCCCCACGACGCGGCCCGGCCCGAGGTGCAGACCAGCGGCTAGACCTTCAGATCACCTTCGAGGAGGCCGTCTTTGGGTGCAGCAAAGAGGTCCACGTCAATCGCCAAGAGACCTGCCCCACTTGCCAAGGCAGCGGCGCAGAGCCCGGGACCTCGCCAACCCGTTGCCCAGACTGTAACGGGACAGGCCAGATTCGCCGAGCGCAACAGTCGATCTTTGGGCAGTTCGTCAATGTGACCACATGCCCACGCTGTGGTGGGCGAGGCGAGATCATCACCACCCCTTGCAGCACGTGCCACGGACGCGGCACCGTCGAGAAGCAGCGAAGGTTGTCCGTTGACATTCCGCCGGGCGTTGATGACGGCACACGCATTCGGCTGAGCGGCGAGGGCGAGGCGGGTCTCCACGGTGGCCCACCAGGCAATCTCTACGTGTTCCTACACGTACAGCCACACCCCTACTTTGTGCGACGCGACAATGATATCCTGCTCAACATCGAGATCAACATCGCCCAGGCGGCCCTAGGAGATCTCGTAGAGGTGCCCACGCTTGAGGGCACCGAGGAGCTGCGCATTCCAGCGGGCACGCAGAATGGAGCCGTCTTCCGCCTCCACGATGAGGGCGTGCCCTACCTCAGACGCTCCGGTCGGGGCGACCAGATCGTCGTCGTGAGTGTCGCCGTCCCCTCCAAGCTCAACGACGAGCAGCGGCGCCTGCTACAGGAGCTTGGCAGCACCTTGGATACCGACGTCGTGCCCCAGGGGCAGCGAGGGTTCATGGAAAGGCTCCGCGATGCCCTCGGACTCTGAGCGCTGGGTGCAGGTGTCGGTGTCGGCCGATTCCGATGCGGCGGACGACCTCGCCCGCATCATCGGCCTGAACTGTTTGGGAGGGGTAGCGGTTGAGGAGAGCGCTACCCCGGCTCCCGACGCGGCGGGGCGCGTCACCATCAAGGGCTGGATCCCCGCCGCCGATACGGACACGCGCCGCAAGCTCGAGATCGCCCTGCTGCTGCTCTCCCGCGAGGGGAGCGTCTCCGATCCAATCTTCCAAGAGCTGGCTCTCGAGGACTGGGCCTCTTCTTGGAAGGAGCACTTTCACCCCCTGCGGATCGGGCAACGGACAGTCGTGGTGCCATCCTGGTGCGATTTTCAGCCAGAGACGGGGGACATGGTGCTCACGCTGGATCCAGGCATGGCCTTTGGCACAGGACTCCATGCGACGACGCGCCTTTGTTTGCGGGCACTTGAGAAGCGTCCCCCCAAAGGCCAACAGGTCCTTGACGTCGGCTGTGGCTCTGGGATCCTCTCGATTGCCTCTGCCCTTCACGGCGCTACCCACATCGACGCCATCGACAACGACCGGTTGGCCGTGTCCGCGACCCGTGAGAATGTCGCGCGCAATGAGGTCGCGGACTTGGTCACGGTAGCGTGGGCTACGTTGGCACAGCCTGTTCCTACCACCACGCCCGTCCATGAGAAGACGGCCTATGACATGGTGCTGGCCAACATCCTCGCCGAGGTGATCTTCAGCATGGCGCCTGCCCTTGCCCGTGCGACCAGGCAAGGCGGCATCGTCGTGCTATCGGGTATCCTGGAGGACAAGGCTGACGCAGTCACCGAGCGCGTCCAGGGGGAGGGCATCGACGTCATCGAGACGACCACCGAGGGCGAATGGGTCGCCCTCATCGGACGGAGAAGCTAGGGTGAGACCGAGGTTCTTTGTCTCGCCGCAAGACATTCAGCGAGAGCTCGTACACCTTGACGAGGACGTCGCGCACCGCATCGCGCGGGTACTCAGGCTGCAGCCCGGCGACCCCGTGGAGCTGTGCGATGGATCGGGGACAGTGTACCTTGTCGAACTCACAGAGATATCGCGCCGCCAGAGCCAAGGTAGGGTGATCCGCACACGCCGCCCCCGCGTAGAGCCCACCGTCCCTCTGACCCTCTACCAAGCCGTCGTGCGCGAGCGTCGCATGGCTTGGCTTCTGGAAAAGGTCACCGAAATAGGCGTCGCTCGCATCGTGCCGCTGATCACAGCGCGCACCGTTCGTGCCAGGAACGGGAGCGTCGATGCTTCACGGCTGCGGCGCTGGCGCCGGATTGTCCGTGAGGCCGCGGAGCAGTCACGGAGAACACGCCTACCAGTCGTCGCTCCCGCCGTATCGTTCAGCGATGCTTGTATTCGGTGCGACGGACTCGGCCTAATCTGCGACGCAAGGGGCAAAGCGAGGCCACTTCTCGATGCCATTGCGAGCGGGGCGCAATCACTCTTGAGCAGAGTCCGCCTGTTCGTGGGGCCTGAGGGTGGGTTTACGCCTGATGAGATAGAGGAAGCGACTCGACGTGGTATCGAGCCGGTGACGCTTGGGCGGCACATCTTGCGCTCAGAGACGGCGGGGATCGTAGCATCAGCGTTGGCCCTAGCTGCCCTACAAAAAAGCGGCGAGCCTGTTAGAAGCCCGAGCGCTAGCTCACTGCATAGCAGCGCGGATCACGGGCAGGTCCACATAGTAGAGGATCGCGGCTGAGACCAACATCGATGCGACAAAGGTCGTGAGCATGGCATAATCCACCATAGGACCCGTCTCGCCCATGGTGGCAACCTGCGAGACGAGCACCAGCAAGTGTACCAGAATGCTAAAGCCCTGCAGAAAGACGGTGGCCGTGTGACTCCAGAAGCGCCGCCGGAGCAGGTTGACGGCCACGAGCCCAAAGATCACCGCCACGGCAATCCATAGCGCCAAGGGCACCTGCGCCAGAAGCGATGGAGGTTTGATCATCGGTGCAATCCACTGAAGCAACGCCACCAGCCACAGACCGATCGGCAACCGCTTGTCCATGCTCTCAACCTCCTAGCGCTCGTCTGGGCGAGTATACCCATGCGAGGGGCCAGTGTCAAAGCTCGAGTCCCGTCAACGAAACGCGCCCGGCCGGACTCGTTACCAGGGAGACGCACGCATGCTGACTGTCCGCAGCCATCAGTTTGATCCGGCTCTTGTCATTCTCGACAAGGATGGCACGCTGATAGCCTTTGACCACCTCTGGAAGAGGTGGTTCGCACTCGTCCTCGATCACCTTGGCGGCGCCATCGACGTGCGTGGCCCCCATAGGGACCAAATCGCAGCGACGCTGGGATGCGATCCTGAGACGGGCGCATGGGACCCTCGCGGGCCACTGACCATCGCGTCCACCAGTGAGCTCACGGTGCTGCTCGCCGGCTTGCTCTATGCGCACCAAGGCATGAGTTGGGAAGACGCCATCTCTCGCGTGCGCACTGCGGAAAGAAAGGCGAGAGCCGCTCTGCCCCTAGAAGACCTGGTGGAGCCTGTTGGCAATGTGGCGGCGAGGCTGACGGGCTGGCGAGCTGAGGGCATGCGCCTGGCCGTAGCTACCACCGACGAACGCGACCTGACGATGCGATCGCTGGCGTGCGTAGGTCTGCAAGGATTCTTTGATGCCGTTGTCTGCGGAGATGATGGTATCCCCTTGAAACCTGCGCCTGATATGGTCCTGCAGATATGCGAGCGCCTGTCCATCCAGCCTGCCGAGACTGTGGTCATCGGCGACACAGCAGCGGATCTGGCGATGGCTCGGGAAGCGGGCACCATGGCAGCCATCGGTGTGCTCTCTGGAGCTGGTACCCGCGAGGATCTTGCCCGCTACACCGACCTGATTGTGCCGGACATTCATCACGTCGAGATCGTCGCTACGCCAAGAGGTGGATACTGATGATCGAGCGCCCCGAGCCTCGTTACAGCGGATACATCCTGGACTTGGACGGCACAATCTATCTCAGCGACCACCTGATTCCGGGCGCCAAGGCGACTCTCGCGTGGCTACGCAAACACGAGCGCCGAGTTGTGTTCCTTTCCAACAAGCCGTTGGAACCACGCTCGCACTATGCCGCCAAGCTTGAGAGGCTCGGCATACCCGCCCACACAGAGGACGTCATCAACTCGACCGAGTCGCTCCTGCACTACCTTCAGCAGCATCACCCCGGAGCAATCCTGTGGGTGATCGGCGAGCCGTTGCTTTCGCAAGAGTTCCGGGAGGCAGGATTCGGCCTGTCGGACGATCCGACAGCCATTGATATCGTGGTCGCCGCCTTTGATCGAACCCTCGACTATGCCAAGCTCAACACGGCGCACCAGGCGTTGGTCCGGGGCGCCAGGTTCTACGCCACCAATGCCGATCGCACCTGTCCCATCGCTGGGGGCGAGCTGCCCGACTGTGCCGGCGTCATCGCCTTCCTAGAAGCCACCACCGGTCGAGAGGTTGAGCTGGTGGCTGGCAAACCCTCGGAGCACATCCTGCGAGCGGCGGTTGACCGCCTCGGTGTGCCCCGACGCGACTGCTTGATGGTGGGGGATCGGCTGGCAACCGACATGCGGATGGGGATCGAGAACGGCCTCGACACGGCTCTGGTGCTGAGCGGCGTCACCAGCCAGGATGCCCTAGCCCAGAGCGGGCTGAAGCCTACGTACGTGCTGCAGTCAGTGGCAGAGCTTCCCTAGCTAGAGCGAAAGCTCACAAACCGGTAGACGTCCACCGCGCGAAACCCCAACGCCTTGTAGGCGCGCTGTGCTGCCGTGTTCTCCTCGCGAACGGTCAGCGCGACGAGAGGCTTGCTGCGAAACGCATCCTCAGCAAGCGCAGAGACCACGCTCTTGGCATAGCCCCGTCGTCGCCAAGCCCGACGGGTGTAGACGGCCGCCGCGACAGATAGCTGCGGGATGTCTACCTCGACCGCTGCCATGGAGATCGCCTCGCCATCCTCCTCGGCAAGGTACGTGCCGTCTTCGATATAGCGTCGCGCGATGCGTTTGGCCCATCGGGGGGGAACCACATGCCGAGGGATATGGAAGTACTCGGCCTCAAAGCTAGTGCGAAGCTCCGCCACAAGGTCAAGGTCTCCAAGTGTAGCGCGCCGCACTCGTCCCGCGTGAACCGGGACCAAGTCATCCGGCTCTAGCTGACACAGCGTCTCACACTCGTCCTGGATGGGGACAACGCCTTCTGCCCGAAGGGGAGGAACAAGCCGATCGACAACGGCGGTGAGGCCCGACATGAACCGCACACGCCGCGATGCTATGTCCGCGACCATGAGGGGGATCACGCTTTCGTCGACGAGGTGCGGTAGGCAGCGCCCTTCACGCGTAAAGCCGCAGACGCCTCCTATCTCGCCGTCGACATCGTACGCGAGCACCTCTGGACGACGAGCACGCGCTCGATGCTCGGCATGAACCAGCTCGCCCAGCAGGAACATGGTGCCGAGCAGATGACGCTCAAGATAGACTTGGGATTCGCACATGCCGCTGCCCACGCCGTCATGGGATTAGCTATCGCGCGCTTTGGCATCCGGCGCTTGGACAACGCCCGCGAGGTAGCTAGAATAGGCTGACGCCTGCAACAGGCAAAGCGGCGGGCCCCAGAAGCCCGCCGCTGACAGCCTCCGAGAAGCTACGCAGGCGTCCAGCTCTCACAGGTCATGGCATCGGGGCAGCGATCACACTGCCGCTTGATGGCATCGCCTGAGAGAAGGCGCACGTTGACCGTTTCGGGGAGGTCCTTGGTGCAATAGCCATGGCCCTCGACCATCGCATAGTACGCACAGTCCGGGCACCGCTCGCTCTTCTTGCCCCGTTTCCTGTTGAACAGACCCATCCTAGCTCTCCTAACTCTGCAATACTCGGCACAGAACTCGTGCTCTCTGACGCAGGAACTCGCCAGAGTATAGGAGCGACGATTCGCTCCGTCAAAACGCGGCTCCGCACGGAGCCAAGTACCGCGAAAGAAGGATCATGCACGCTCGAGCAGCCGTCCTGACGCGCTTTGGTGAACCTCTCCAACTCCAGGAGATCCCCCTGCCCCCTCTCGCCGAGGGTGAGGTCCTTGTGGCCATCGAGGCCGCGGGCGTATGCGGTTCGGACGTACACATGTGGCACGGCAAAGACCCGCGCACGCCTCTCCCGATGGTGCTGGGCCATGAGGGCGTCGGTCGCGTTGTGGAGATGGCAACCCCTCGTACGGACGCTAACGGCTTGCTGCTTGGCCCAGGCATGAGGGTCCTGTGGGAACGCGGCGTCACCTGCGGCATCTGCCACTATTGCGCCGTCGCCCACGAACCGGGATTGTGTCCGCATCGGTGGGTCTATGGCATTCATCGGGGACTGCGCGATAGCCGAGGGCCTGGCGGCTGCTACAGCACGCACCTCATCCTGGATCGACGCACCCCCCTATGGCGCCTCTCCGACGATGACGATCCGGCTGCCTATGTGGCCGTGGGATGCTCCGGTGCAACGTCAGCCCACGCCATAGAGGCCGCCAACGTGCGCCCCGGGCAGACGGTGGTCGTCCTGGGGCCC
>CAYOBT010000020.1:0-15640 GCA_964402205.1 uncultured Anaerolineales bacterium | reverse complement strand
CGTTGCGTATCTGTCATCATGATCCTTCTAGAAGTTGCTCACGCAGGCTGAGTGGCAAGCGCTGTGACAGGCGCTGTGGCAAACACAGGCCGAGTGGCAGGCGCTATGGCAGGCATCGTGCACACAGGCCGAGTGGCAGGCGTCGTGCACGCACGCCGAGTGACAGGCGCTGTGGCACGCCGAGTGGCAAGCGTCGTAACCTGCCTCGCTGGCGGCGCCTCCAAACAGGCGGGCGACGCCTTCCTCGATGCGCGCGACGGTCCCGCCGACGGCGTCTTCCACGCCGCGCGCCAGGTCGCCCGCCATGCCCTCGATGGGCGAAACGGCCTCGCCGGCCGCTCTAGCTAGAGGGCCTGGCCCGGTGGAGCCTGCCGGTCCTGCCGCTTGCGTGGCGGTTGGCCGTTGCCAGGCGCGATCGCTCAAGATCACCCAGGGCATGTACGTGGGCATGGGCGCCCCGACAGGCCGCCGCTGCCACTCGCGCTCGTACTGGCCCCAGGCTGTATCGATGCGTTCCTGGTAGGCGCGCCTCGTGGCCTCGGGGTCGGCGTTCCAGATCTTGGGCTGCAGCACGTCGGAAACAGCCTGCAGAATGGTTGGCACTTGGCTTCTATCGATGGTGCCGTCCTCCTGGATGGCATCCAAGAGCGCTCTCTCGTAGGGCGCTAGATCCGAGCTGTCGGGCTTGAGAATCTCTGCTTGGAGCGGCGAGCGGTTGATGAGGTTGATGATGCCGCGTTGCTCGAGCGCCATCACGATCAGCGCCACGGTCTTGGCCGAGTTGCCCATGTAGAACGCTGTCTCGATGGCGTTCAGATCCGGCACCACGCCGGGGGTCTGGAAGGTCTCGATCTCAATCTCGGGCGGCTCGTACACGGGCTTGGGCTTGCGCTTGCGGAGAGCCCAGATGAGCAGGGCTCCCACGACGATAGTTACGCCTACACCCAAGCAGCATGTGAGGCCAATGGCATCCTCGCTCAAGCCCGCAAAGCCCGAGGACGTGGGCGTAGGCTCCAGCGTGTCGAGCGGGATGGGCGTTTCCTTGGTGACGGTGATGGTCCCGCCAGGGAGATAGAACATGGGGACGAACTCGGTCTGCGGGGCCAGGTCGTCCTTGCGCACAAAGATGGAGAGGTAGCTCTTGCCGGTGGCCTCATCGGGCGTGGCAAAGTAAACCCAGCGGTCAAACTGGCTCAGGTCTCCCACCAGCAGACCGGTCTCGTCCACGATGGCGTCGGTCACTTGCTCCGCCTCGGTGACGCCTTCTGGCAGCTCGATGGGCAGCACGTAGCGTAGTTCCTGGCGCTCGATAGGGAGGCCCCACTCAAAGGGGGCCCATCCAATCACGCGGTAGGACTCGCCCTTGACTTCGGTGGCATCAAAGACCGAGCGGTTCACGGTATAGTTCACCTGCACCGTGTACTGCTCGTTGCGCTCTGTGATCAGGCCGAGATCTACCTGGTAGACCGGTCCACTGCCCGATAGCGAGACGTCGAACGATCCGTCGGGGCCAGTCCCCGACGTGCCGGTGATAGCGTGCCCGTCTGGAAATGGCCCCAGCTCACGGATGCGATCGCGCCCGGCGCTTTCAAGCTCGGTGAAGGTGAGGCTGTATCGCACGTTCAGGCGGCCATCCTGCAGGACGACGACATAGACGTCCACCAGGTCGAGGGACACGGGGTACTGCTGGGCGGCCACGAGCCCACTCCCAGCCCAAAGCCCGAGAGCGAGCGCCAGCACTCCGACGAGCAAGACGAGACGTTTCATGTGTCCCTCCCACGTGCGGACCTGAACACGCACCATGCGAACCGAGGCAGTGCGAGCATGCGCCGCCAGCGCCACGGCTCGTGGATCAAACGGTGAAGCCATTCCAGCCCTGCGCGGCGCATCCACATAGGGGCGCGGCGTGTCACTCCGGCCACGAAATCAAAGGCCCCGCCGACGCCCATGCAGACGGGCGTCGCCAGCCTTGACAGGTTGCGCCGAATCCATAGGTCCTGCTTGGGCGCGCCATAGGCGACCAGCAGAATGTCCGGCGATGCGGCTCGTACGCGTGCCACGATGGCATCCTCTTCTTCGGGCGCGGGCGATCCCGCATAGGTGCCCACGATCACAACGCCTGAGTGCTGGCTGGCGAGCACACTGGCGGCGCGTTCGGCAACCCTCGGTGCCGCACCCAGCAGGTACAGACGGTAGCCATCACGGGCGCTGAGCTCCGCCAGCCTGGGAACCACGTCCGATCCGGCTACACGCTCGCGCAGCGGCTTCTGAAGCACCCTCGATGCCCACAGCAGACCCGCTCCGTCGGGCACCGCAAGATCGGCCTCATCTAGTGTTACGCGAAACAAAGTGTCTTGTTGCGCTGCCATGACAAACTCAGGGTTGACCGTGACGACTTGGTGAGGTGTTCCTTCTTGGATCCAGGATGTAAAGAGCGCCAACGTCTCGTCCATCGTCACGTCATCCACGCGCACGCCAAGGATGCTCAAGTCACCGTGGCCGCTAGCCACCTCCACCCACCTCCTCCAAGGCAGCGAGGATGGCCTCGGCACATTGCTCCCAGGAGAATAGCCGCAAGCGCTGTCTGCCCCGTCCGATCAGTTCTTGGCGCAGCTTGTCGTCGGCTAGGAGTCGGTCCATAGCGCGCTGCAAGCCTGCTCTATCTTCCGGATCAACGTACAAAGCGGCATCACCTGCTACCTCTGGCAAAGAGGAAGCGTTGGAGCAGATGACCGGCGTGTTACACGCCATCGCCTCGAGGATGGGCAGACCAAAGCCCTCGTATAGGCTGGGCATCACCATGGCCACCGCGCCAGTGAGCAGGGCCGAGAGCTCCTGGGGATCCACATAGCCGGTGCAGATCACGCGTTCGTGCAGGCCCCGATCGCGGATCCGCTCCAACAGGGGCTCCCAGAGCCAACCGCGCTTGCCAGCCAAGACAAGACGCAGGCCCGGCGAGGCGTCGACGCTAGAAGCCATATCCCCAAAGGCATCTACTAGCAGACCCAGGTTCTTGCGTGGATGGAGGGTCCCTACGCTCATGAGATATGGCCCGTCAAGCCCATGGCGTTCGCGGACACCGCGGATCGTCTCCTCGTCTTGCACTGGCGCCACATCCCCAGAACCCGCGGGGTAAGCCACGATGATCTTGTCCATCGATATACCTAGCAGCTTCTGTAGGTCAGCTCTCGTCGCCCGTGAGTCGACGATGATGCGCTCCGCTGCGTGGACGTTGTGTTTGGTGGACCACTCCAGGTACCAGCGCGATCTTGGCGTGTGTGTGCTCGGATAGTATCGGTAGCCCAGATCGTGCACCGTTGCCACGGCAGGCACCCGACAGCACAGCGGCACGACGTGCGCGGGCACGTACAGAACGTCCGGCGGATGACGGGCAAGCTCCAGGCCTAGCCCCAGGTGGGTCCAGAGCCGATGTGGTCCGATGACGCGCCACTCGACTGTGTCGTCGTGCGGCAACAACCCTTCGGCTGGCATATCGCGCAGGTAGAGCCGGAAGCGATGCTTCCCGCGAGCTTGGTTCACCAGAGTGCGGATCACGTGCAGCGAGTAGTTCTCGGTGCCGGTTGGCTCTGGCGTAACGGCACGGCTCGCGTCGATACCGATCAGCATGCTACCGTTCTCGCCGTGTGAACGCCTGCACTAGCGACGCGAAGCCAAGAGCGATGAGAATGAGCGGCCACCAGCGCTGCAACACAACCCACGGGTCCCATGCGATGACGTCAGCTGTCGCAAGGTGGAAGCTCGCACCGATGGCGACGGCTAGGAGCGCAGCTACCAACGTCGCGGTGTGGCCTCTATCAATGATCCATGCCGCGAACCATCCCACGCCAGCAAAGATGACAAAGAGCGGCCAGCGTTCGCCTAGGAGGGCCCATCTGGCGGGATCCGGCACCGTGACATACAGGAACAAGCCGCCGCTTAGAATGGCGGTGACCCCAAACCAGACGCTGCCGGCCTCGCGAGGTTCCGCTCGGAGGCCGCTGACAAGCGAAGCTATGCCCCCACCCACGAGCACTAGGGGCCAGAGGCGCTCCATGCTTGCCCATTGGACGCCGAGGGCAACCAGGAGGGACCACACGCCGATGAGGATCAAGAGCGCGCCTCCCCAGATGCGAGAGGCCGATCCCTTCACTGCGTTGGTTGGTTCGTTGCTTGTGGAGTTCATTGCACCACCGTCCCCATGACACGCACGGCGCCCGCTGAGGATAGCGCGGACTCGACGGGCTGCCGGTTGGCGGGATCCACGAGCGCGATCATGCAGCCACCGCGGCCGGCGCCAGAGAGTTTGGCTCCCAGCGCTCCGGCTTGCTCCGCCGCCGAGATCAGCTCTTCCAGTGCCGGATGTGAGACCTGCAGTCCCCGCAGAAGCGCTTGATTGGTCCGCATCGCGTCACCGATTTCCTCAAGGTTGCCCTGCTCTAGCGCGCTGCGGGCTATCTCTACGCACTCGGCGATGCGGCCAAACAACGCTTCATAGTGCTCAGGGCTGTCTTTGTAGCCTTGGCGTACCTGGTCTACCGCTTCACGCGTACTGGAGGGAGCGCCGGTGTCCCCAATTAGCAGGACTAGCGGCATGCGAGGAGACAGCACCTCGATGGGCTGCCCCTTGGCAAAGTATACGGGGGCTTCGTAGGCCACAACAGAGTTGTCGATGCCGCTAGGATGGCCGTGATAGATCTTTTCGCTCTCAAAGACGAGCTCAGAGAGACGGTCTGGGGAGACCGAGACGCCATAGTGGGCGGCTACTGCTCTAATGATGGCCGCAGCAACGGCTGCCCCGCTGCCCATGCCCCGCGCGACGGGAATCCGTGAGTGGACCCGCACCGATAGGTGGGCTTGCTCGGGTTCGAGGGCGGCTAGCTGGAGCGCATTGTGAAACGCCACGACCAGACCGTCGTCCGTCGACGGGGTGGCCAGGCGTCCCATAGGAATGGTGCGGCCAAGATCCAGGGCGTGGATGACGCTTGGCTCGTCCACACCCAACTCGTATACCTCGGCGCGGGCGCGCACGCTGCTCACCGGCACGGCCATCGCAGGCGATCCGTACACGACGGCATGTTCTCCCAGCAAGATGACTTTGCTGGGAGCTGTACCTACGGACATGGCGGCTCCTTTGCCCCATCCATGGATGATCGAGCAGACTATAGATGGGCGATGGGAGCGTGTCAAGGGTCGAAGATGCAACACACCCACAGAGGCATACCTCTGTAGGTGCGAGCGTCAGGTTGCTACGGCGAAAGCTAGGCGACGGTTTGCAGGACGGGCCGGAACTTGTAGTTGTAGCTGATCAAGCCAGCTTCGCCATCCTCGTGGAGCTTGCGCGTGACCATCTCGACGGGCATGCCGATGAACACGTCCTCTTGGTCGACGTCAGCTAGCTGCGCCGTCACCATGGGGCCCTCGTCCAGCTTGACCCAGGCTACCACATAGGGGGCGGCCGCTTCGTAGCCTTCAGGGGCGTTGTACATGGTGGAGAAGGAGTAGATATGCCCGCGTCCCGAAAAGACGAAAGGCTCTTTGGCGGGGCCATGGCAGTGTGGGCAGACGTCCCGCGGCGGAAAGAGCTTGGCACCGCAGTTGGGACAAACCTCGCCGGTTAGGGCGAGCCGTTGCCGATTCGTGCGCCAATAGGAAGCTCCATGCATGGCGTTCCTCTCCTATCTAGTTCATGCGCTCAAAGATGTGTGTCACGATATTGGCTCCGCTGCCGCCGATGTTCTGGGCCATGCCCAGGCGGCAGCCCTCGATCTGGTTCGGGCCTGCCTCTCCGCGAAGCTGGAGCACCGTCTCTACAATCTGATACATACCGGTCGCGCCTACGGGGTGGCCTCGTGCCTTGAGCCCGCCCATGGTTGCAATGGGCACCAGCCCGTCGAGGCCGATCTCGCCATCTATCGCTAGCTGCACACCCTTTCCTCGTGCGGCGAACCCTGCCGCTTCCAACGAGAGGGCCGACATGATCGTGAAGGCGTCGTGCAGCTCGAAAAAGCCGAGGTCTGTCGGAGCGATGCCTGCCTGTGAATAGGCGCGCCGGGACGAGAGCACGCCCGCGTCGAGCACGAGTGGATCGCGCCGATCATGAACGGCGACGGCGTCAGTAGCGGATGCGGATGCTCGGATGCGCACGTGGGGCAGGCCCTCGGCATGCGCCATCGCGGTGGGCATGAGCACGGCGGCTGCCGCGCCATCGGCGATGCCGGCCGAATCCAGCAGCCCCACGGGATCGGCGATGGTTTTGGCGCGCTCAAATGCTTCCAGGCTGATCTCTCGCTGGAACATGGCGTTGGGATTGGTCACGGCGTTGCGGTGAGCTGTGAGGGCGAATGCGGCAAAGTCGCGCCGCTGGTAGCCGTGCTCGTGCATGTACCGTTGCATCAGCAGCGCGTTCAGGCCGACGAAGGAGAGTCCGTGCTCGCCCTCATAGACGGCGTCGGCTGCGCTTGCAAGTGCCGCTGTGGTCTCGCCGCCCATGGTGTCGGTCATCTTTTCCACGCCACACGCAGCAACGACGTCCATGGCGCCGCCAGCGACCGCAAGGTAGGCATTGCGAAAGGCTGCTGCGCCGGACGCGCAGGCTGCCTCAACCTTGAAGGCTTCCACGCCGCGAAAGCCGGCATAATCGGCTACCAAGGCTCCCAAGTTCTCCTGGTTGGAGAGCTGGCCCGACATCATGTTGCCTATCCAGATGGCATCGGGGCGCTCGATGCCAGCGTCCGCCAGTGCCCCAAGTAGGGCTTCCTCTGCGAGAATGCGCAGAGGCTTGTCCCAGTGCTCGCGCACGGGCGTCTGACCTATGCCAACGACCGATACGTCTCTCACGAGGTTGTCCTAACTCTCCTAGTGCATGCGGAGCTTGCTGCGATAGCGCGCATACAAGCCATAGTCGACGTTTTTGCTTCGGGCAATATAGGCCAGTGTGGTCGTTGCCAGCTCCTGGCGACGGGGCAGGATGTCGGTGGTGCGCCAAAGAAAAGCGTCGCTGCCAGCGCCCGAGCCGAACGACACGTGCAGAATTTGCTTGCCAGGCTCGCAGGCATCCAGCACCGCGGCAAGGCCCAAGAGCGACGATCCAGCGTAGGCATTGCCGATCCGATCCACCAGGAGGCCAGGCGCGATCTGCTCACGCGTGAATCCCAGGGATCTGGCCGCACGCGTCGGGAAGCGCGGGTTGGGTTGGTGGAACACCGCATAGTCCACGTCTGTCGCCTGGATGCCTAGGCTCTCCATAAGGCCCTTGGCGGCTTGGAGGCTATGGCGATAGTACGCTGGCTCACCGGTAAAGCGCCCGGCGTGCTGAGGATAGTGCTCGCGCGGGCGCCGCCAGAAATCGGGCGTGTCCGTCACGAACGAGTACGACGCTTCGAGCACGGCGAGCGAGACGTCGGCCGGGCCCACCACAAAGGCTGCCGCTCCTGCCCCGGTCGTGAACTCTAGCGCGTCGCCGGGACGGCCCTGCGCCGTGTCGGCGCCGATGGCCAGCCCATAGTCGCCCATGCCGCTACCTACCAGGGCCATGGCGGCTTGCAGGGCCTCCGTGCCGGCCTTGCAGGCGAACTGAAGGTCCGCAGCCACGATCTCGGGCGTGGCACCCAATGCTTCCGCCACCACTGTGGACGACGGCTTGACCGCATAGGGATGCGACTCGCTGCCAATCCACACGGCGCGTAGGGCATGGGCCGGAATGCGGGCTCGTGCCATGGCATTCCGTGAGGCCTCGATGCTCATGGTGATGGTGTCTTCGTCGGGGCCGGCCACCGCCTTGGCTGAGACGGGCCCTTCGCCGCCCCAGATCCGGGTCACCTCATCGGCGGGCAGGCGATAGCGCGGGACATATGCGCCATAGCCGACGATTCCCACAGGACGCTGGGGCCGCATGAGTCGTGCTTGCGTGTGAGCGGGCGTGGGCTCAGCCATGGGAGAGCTCCGCGAGGATTTCGGCGGCCCGATCCGAGCGCACGGCCTTTTCCTGGACCATGCGTTCGGCGATGCGATCGACCATGTCGCCGGTGGCACCGGCCGCCATGGCGACCTGTCGCGCATGCAGACGCATGTGGCCGCGCTGGATTCCCTCCATGGCAAGCGCCCGCAAGGCCGCCAGGTTCTGTCCCAAGCCTACGGCGGCCATCACTTGCGCTAGCTCTTGAGCGGTCTCAACGCCCAGGATGGCCAGGGACACTTGCGCCGTGGGGTGAACTCGCGTGGCCCCGCCAAAGATGCCAGCGGCTATCGGAAGCTCGATGGAGCCTGCCAGGTCGCCACAGTCATCTCGCCACCACGCCGATAGGGGCTGGTAGCGGCCGTCGCGGGCGGCATAGGCGTGAGCGCCGGCCTCCAGGGCGCGCCAGTCGTTGCCCGTGGCGACCGCCACGGCGTCGATCCCGTTCATGATGCCCTTGTTGTGCGTCGTGGCACGGTAGGGATCAGCTTCGGCAAAGGCGTGGGCTTCGAGGATGCGCTGCACGCCCTCGTCGGCGCTCAGGCCTTCCATGGCGAGAGCGGATGCAGGCACGCGGCAGCGTGCTCTGGCCAGGCGTCGGTCGGCCAGATTGGTGAGGATGCGCAGCCCCACGCGCCCACCGCTTAACCGCTCGAGCTCTGGCGCGAGCCTTTCGCAGGCGGTGTTGACGGCGTTGGCTCCCATGGCGTCGCGCACATCATGGATGAGGTGCACCACCAACATGGGGCCGGCCGATGTCTCGGATAGGATGCGAACCTGGAGGTCACGGGCGCCTCCGCCAAGGCGCACCAGCACCGGATCGCTCTCGTTGGCTTGGGATAGGAGGCTGTCTTGGGCGGCCAGGATGCGGTCACGCGCCTCGGATGTGTCGGCCACGTCGAGAATCTGGATCTGACCGATCATCTGGGGAGAATCGGCCTCTGCCTGGAATCCGCTGCCTTTCCGCGCCAGCTTGGCGGCGAACGAGAGGCCCGCTACGACGGAAGGCTCCTCGATGGCCATAGGGACCAGCACGTCGCGTCCGTTGACGCGCATGTTGGTAGCGATGCCCAGCGGCAAGCCGTGGACGGCCACGACGTTCTCGATCATGCGGTCGGCCTGTTCGAGGCTCAGGGCGCTCTCTGCTTTGAGCTGTTGCAGGCCCTCGTCTGCGAGGCCTGCCGCCTCGGCGATGCGCTCAGCGCGCTCGGCAGGGCCAAGTTGGTAGAGCCCTGGGATGCTTGACGATGTCGATGCCAATGCCGTTGCTCCCTTGCTAGATCCAGCGGTTTGTCGCTAGCGAGATCGGGATCTGCGAGGGCAATTCTAGCACCTCGGAACTCTCAGAAACTATCAGAGCCCATCCAGGAGCTCCCAGATAGGCTCGCGATGCGCAAAGCGAACGGGCGGCGCTTCCGAAGCGCCGCCCGTTGGGTTGCCAAGGCGAGGGTGGGCCTAGAAGGCGTCGCCGCCCATGGGCTGCATCGGCTCGACGCCGGCAGTCTCGGAGGGCTCGATCAGGTCGCCAAAGAGCTTGGCCATGACCAAGTAGGACCAGAACGTTGTGAAGAGGACGCCGATGCCGCAGGCGATGCCCCCCACGATGCTGGCGACGATCCCGGCCAACAGGTAGACAAGCCAGGCGACGAGATAGTCACCCAGGTTGCCTGTGATAAAGGCCCAGATGTCCGCAAACCGGAAGAATCCGCCAAAGCTGTCCTCTTTGACGTATTGCATAATCGCGGCGGGTAGCCACACGGCCAGGGCGATGCCATAGACTGCCATCAGGCAGCTCATTGCGGTGGCGCACAGGCCAGCGACTGTATTCCCGGCATCCGAGTTCCCGGCGATGGCCACGACGATGACCGTGACGAGCTGGAATAGCCAGATCGGGAGGGTGTAGATGATGGCAGCGAGGGCCACCAGCAGCCCCTTCACAAAGTCGCCGCCCCAGTCATCCCACTCGGGCAACGGCAGATCCTGGCCTTGCGAGACCTTTTTCATCTGACGAAGGCCATAGCCCATTCCGATAAAGTTGACTACGGGGACCAGGTTGAGAACGGCTCCGATGATCATCTTCTTGAGCCAATCCTCATCTTCGAACGGGTAGGTGAATGCTCTGCCGACGTCCATGTGACTCTCCCTTTTTCTCCATGGCGTGCCTGATAGTGTTGGCTACGCCTTCGACGCTCAGCCTGAACCCCACGATGATTCGATTATACAGGTGACACGAGCGCACTTCAAGGGCAAGCGAGACCTAGATCTGCAAAAGTGTACGCAGTGTCGCCATGCCACCGAGCTGCCCCAAGGCTAGGGCTACACCGAGGAGCCAGCCTGCCCAGGGGCGTAACCGGGGTACGAGCAGCCGTACGAGAACCGCGTTGAGCAGGCCGATGGCCCCGACCACAGCCGCGCCAAGCGCGATGGCCCACGCTGCATAGGGCAACCATGGGCCGACTTGGACCGCTACCATCACAAGGGCTGCCGTGGCGATCAGAGCGCCGGCGTCGGCTGGCGACTCTACGACGGGAGATGGATCCTCAATCGTGCCGAATGCCAATGCGGTCATGGGTGCCACCAAGGCGCTCAACGCTACGCCCATGCCGGCGCCGCTGGCTAAGCGCAGCAAGTTGCTCGGGATGTAGAGGCTCTGTCCCAAGGCCATCATGGCGGTCGAATTGAGCCCATCGAGAGCCCAGAAACCTGCCAATGCACCCAACAGCCATGGGGCCAGGCCACTCGGCAGACCCGTTCGAGCGTGGCGTCCCATCGACCTCAGGGCAAAGAGGCCCAACCACAGCCCTAGGAACGTGCCCGTACAGCGCGCGCAAAGCGGAAGCGGCCTCCCTCCGATCCAATAGCTGTGCTCCGGCAACTGGTGGCAAACGCCGCCGAGCAGAAACGTGATCGCGTCCAGCAAACGGTCCCTCCTATCCATACTACGCAACACCATCGCTGGCGTTGCGGTCACCGGCATGGTAGCAGGGCAAGTCGCTGCGCACAAGCGGCAGGCTCACCTTGCCATGGCATGGCGTCGGTTCTACAATGATCTTCGCGTTGGGCCACTCACTTGGAAGGACATCATGAGCACCAGCGAGGTCAAAGCGTTCTCGGACGCCGTCATCCGCAACGTCGAGCGTGTGATCGTCGGCAAGCGTCATGTGATCGAGATGGCTATGGTCGCCCTGCTCTGTGAGGGACACGTCCTCGTGGAGGACGTGCCAGGCGTGGGCAAGACCATGCTGGCACGGTCCATCGCCATATCGTTGGGCTGCAGCTTCAAGCGGCTGCAGTGCACGCCCGACCTCCTACCAACGGATGTGACCGGTGTCTCGATCTTTAACCAGAAGACGACCGAGTTCGAGTTTCGGCCTGGGCCGGCGTTCGTCAATGTCCTCCTCGCGGACGAGATCAACCGCGCCACGCCCCGCACCCAGTCGTCGCTGCTGGAGGCCATGGGCGAGTATCAGGTGACGGTGGACGGTGAGACACGGCGGCTGCCGCGCCCCTTCCTGGTGATGGCCACGCAGAACCCGATCGAGTACGAGGGCACCTTCCCGCTACCCGAGGCGCAGCTTGATCGCTTCCTACTGCGTCTGGAGGTGGGCTATCCTACCTTTGAGGAGGAAGAGCGCATCCTAGAGAACCTCCGGCGCGAGCATCCCATCGAGGCCATCGAGCCGGTGGTCGATGCCACCGAGCTTTCGGCGCTGCAGTCGGACGTCTGGGACGTCAACGTGGATGAGACGGTGCGCGCGTATATTGTGCGTTTGGTCACGGCCACCCGCAATCATCCTGACTTGGCCCTAGGCGCCAGCCCTCGCGGCAGCCTTGGCCTTTACAAGGCATCGCAGGCGTTGGCCGCTATTCAGGGCCGCGACTTTGTGCTGCCGGACGACGTCAAGCGGCTGGCCGCGTACGTCTTGGCCCATCGCTTGATCATGAAGCCCGAGAGCGCCCTTCGCGGTCGCAACACGGCGGGGGTGTTACGCGATCTGCTAGAGAGAACGCCGCTAGAGCTCGGCGAGCTGCCGGAGGCATAGGTAACCCCTCGTGGATAGAAAGCGCGGCATGGAAGGCTTGCTTCTGTTCATCTTGGGGTTGTTCATCCTGGCGGCGGTCTTCAGGCTGAACTTTTTCGTCTATATCCTTTACGTCTTTTTTGGGCTCTACCTCCTGTCGCGCGTGTGGGTGGATCGATCGGCCAAGGCGTTGGCCTGCGAACGCACCTACCTGCCACGGGCCTTTCACGGCGAAAAGATCCCCGTCAAGCTCGAGGTCCGCAACAAGGGCTGGTTGCCGCTACCGTACGTGCGGCTGCACGAGAGCCTGCCCGTGCGGCTGATCGCACCCAACTTTCGGCGGGCGGTGGTGTCGTTTCTCCCCCGGGAGAAGGTGTCGCTCGACTATGAGCTGGAGGGACGCAGGCGCGGCTACTATCGCTTGGGGCCTCTTACTATCTACACTGGCGATCTGTTTGGCATCCGCTCGGTAGAGCTGCAGATTCCTAGTGACGACCATCTGACCGTCTATCCTCGCATCGTGCCGCTGCCAGAGCTGCGCCTTCCCGCTCAGACCCCTATGGGTACACTGGCAACCCAACAGCGCATCTATGAGGACCCCAGCCGGATCGTGGGCGTCCGAGACTATCAGATTGGCGATAGCCTCCGCCGCATGCACTGGAAGGCCTCGGCGGCCACAGGCAGGCTGCAGGTCAAGCGCTTGGAGCCGGCTATCTCGATCGAGGCGCAGGTGTTCCTGAACCTTGACGCGCAGGCATATACGCAGGGGCGCGTGCATGACGCTACCGAGTTGGGCATCATCACGGCGGCGTCCATCGCGCATGCGCTGGTCACCAAGCGACAGACCGTGGGGCTCTGTACCAACGGCGCTGATCCGCTGGAAGACGACCATCGCTACATTACCGTCTCGCCGCGGAAGGGCACCGGGCACTTGGTCAACATCCTGGAAGTGCTGGCGCGGGTTGGGACGTCCGAGGGGCGACCCTTTGCCGAGTTGCTACAGCAAGCGAGCCTTCACCTGAGCTGGGGGGGCACGGCGGTGGTCATTACTTCGGACGCGGACGATGCGTTGTTCTCATCCTTGCTGATGATGAAGCGGAGCGGTTTCCACGTGGTTCTGATTGTCACCGACGCGCGCGAGCCTTTCGCGCGGATCCGCGAGCGGGCTCGGGGCGTGGGCATTGTGGCGCACGAGGTGTGGCAGGAAAGGGATCTCGATGTCTGGCGCAGTCAGTAGAAGCCACAATCCCGGACGATTCGCGTTTAGGGCGTTCCTGTCAGCGGCCATGCTCGCCGTCATCGGCCTTGGCTGCTATGGCTTTGTGCGCAACGTTGACCCGACATGGCCTGGCGTATGGCTGCCGGTGTTGGCATTCCTGGTGAGTCTGGAGAGCATCTACACCGAGCGCCTTCTAGGCTCGCCTGACCTGCATATCGAGGAAACGGCCCGACTGCGCATCACTGAGGCGATCACCATCTTTATCGTGCTACGCCTTGTGTCATCGCTGGCCTACGGCTGGCCGAGCTTTGTGGCGGATGTTCGCACGTGGTCGGATGAGCCTTGGAAGTTCTTGGACCTGTCGTTCCTGCTTTCGGGGGCGCTCCTGGCCGGCATGTGGGTCACAGCCCGCAAGCTGGGTCAGGCTTTGCTCGCCCTCGAAGCCGATCCCCTGGAAAAGACCGTATCGCCTACGGACCCAGGCTACGATCTCCGGAGCAGCATGCCCGGCCGTGGCCGTCCCGATCGCTCCGGGGAGAGCCAGAAGGTAGCGCGCATCTTTCTTGGTGGCGGCGCCGTGATGCTGGTCATCACCGGCGTGGCGCATATCAACCTATCCGAGATGGCGGTCGTGGCTTCTGCCAACGTGCAGTGGCTGGGGGCCAACCTGCTCGCGTACTTTGCCCTGGGGCTGGCTCTCATCAGCGAGGTGCGCTATGCCACGCTCGTCGCGACGTGGGAGGTCCAGGATATTCCGGTGCTGGGGCGGCTGGGCCGTCGGTGGGTGCTGTGGCTTGGCATCAGCCTGGCGTTGGTGGCCATCGTGGCGGCTGTCCTTCCACGCGGCTACTCGGTCAGCCTGCTCAAGGCTGTGACGCAGGTCTTGCAGTGGCTGATCTTTATCGCGGCCTATGTGATGGTCTCGGTCCTGTTGTTGGTGGGCTATGCTTTCCAGTTGATTCTGAGCTTGTTCAGGGGCGAGCCGGCGCAAGCGCCTCCTCCAACCCCAGCGATGGAGCCACCCATGCCGGTGGCGGAGATCGGAGGCGCGCCGGCCGCTTGGATGCAGCTCGTGCGCTCGCTCATCTTTTGGGGCGTGGTGGTGGGCGGTGCGGCCTATGCACTCTTTCATTTCGTACAGGATCGCTGGGGCTTGTTTTCGGGGTTTCGGCCTGGGGTCATGCTACGTAAGCTCTGGGCGTGGCTGCGGGGCCTGTGGACCAAGGCGGGGGTGGCAGTGCGCGAGCTCCAAGAGCGAGTCGCGGAGCGACGAGCCAAGCGTCGCCGCATCGTGGCTGCTAGAAGGCGACGGCGGCGACGTGCACTGACACCGCGCGAGCGCGTCCAGCAGCTCTATGTGATGGCCCTGGAGGTTGCGGCTGAGCATGGCATTGCCCGTGCGCCTAGCATGACGCCCGCCGAGTATCTCCCATGTCTGGCTCCGCACGTGCCCGAGGCCGAAGGCGACCTTGGCGAACTGACGCATGCCTTTGAGAACGCGCGCTACTCTTTGCGCGACATCTCGGCGACCGACGTCGACAGGGCAGGCGAGTGCTGCCAGGCGGTCGAGCGCGCGCTGGAGCAGCGTGCCTCGTCCGAGGCCACCTCGTGAGCGACCGTGATCTCTTTGACCACGCTGCTGAGGAGAGCATCCGACGCGAGGCGCCATTGGCAGCGAGGATGCGGCCACGAACCCTCGAAGAGTTCGTCGGCCAGGAGCATATCGTCGGCCCCGGGCGCTTGCTGCGCCGCGCCATCCAGGCCGACCGGCTCTCTTCGCTGATCTTCTACGGGCCGCCAGGCTCGGGCAAGACCACCCTCGCCATGGTCATTGCCAATACGACGCAATCCCACTTTGTCACGATCAACGCCGTGTTGGCGGGCGTGCAGCGCATCCGCGAAGTGACGGCGGACGCGCGAGAGCGCCGCAAGCTCTACCAGCGTCGGACGATCCTGTTTGTGGACGAGGTACATCGCTGGGACAAGCGCCAGCAGGATGCCCTGCTCCCGTGGGTTGAGAATGGCACGATTATCATGATCGGGGCCACTACCGAGAATCCGTGGTTCTCGGTCAACAAGGCGTTGCTGAGTAGGAGTCGCGTGTTCCAGCTTGTGCGGCTCGAGGAAGAGCATCTTTGCGAGATCGCTCGGCGGGCGCTCGATGATTCGGAGCGCGGCTATGGCCAGCTTGACGTCGCCATCACGCCGGAGGCTCTGGTGCATCTCACCGATGTGGCCAACGGCGATGCGCGCTCGGTGCTCAACGCTCTCGAGCTCGCGGTGGAGACGACTCCCCCAAATGCCGAGGGCCGCACTGTCATCGACCTGGCGGTCGCCGAGGAATCGATCCAACGACGCGCCGTCCTCTACGACCGGCAGGGCGACTACCACTTTGACACGGTGAGCGCTTTCATCAAGTCGCTGCGTGGCTCAGACCCCGATGCC
>CAYOBT010000019.1:795-15724 GCA_964402205.1 uncultured Anaerolineales bacterium | reverse complement strand
GGCTGCAACCGCGCCATCAAGTTCGGTGCGCTCCGCCAAGCAGCCTGGGAACTGGGCTACGAATGGTTCGCCACGGGACACTATGCACGGATTGTCCACGACGGTAACGGGCCCCAGCTGTTCCGAGCTCGCGATCTATCCAAGGACCAATCCTACGTGCTCTATGCCGTCACGCGCGATGCCCTCAGCCACACGGTTCTTCCCCTAGGCAACCTGCTCAAGTCCGAGGTGCGCGCCATCGCGGGCAACGCCGGCCTGCCCTGCATGGAGCGCAAAGAGAGTCAGGATCTCTGCTTCGTCCCAGAAGGCGACTATGCGGAGCTTGTGCGTAGGCTAGCGCCTGAGGCCGCGCAACCTGGACCCATCCGCAGTGTCGAGGGTGAGAGGCTTGGAACCCATCGGGGACTCGCGTACTATACCATCGGACAGCGGCGAGGCCTGGGGATATCGGCCTCACGACCCTATTATGTGCTTCGGCTGAACACGGCAACGAACACGGCGGTCGTAGCGCATGAGGAATGGCTAGGCCAACGAGAGCTCGAGGCAGCCGAGATGCGCTATCACCTGAGCGGTGAACTCCAAGCGGGCAGCTGGCTTCGCGCCAAGGTTAGGTACCGCGCATCCCCCGTGGGAGCCACCGTGTGGCCGCTGCCCGATGGCAGAGCGCGGCTAGTCCTTGCGCGCCCCTTGCGTGATATCACGCCGGGCCAACACGTTGTGCTCTACCGAGGCGAACGTGTGATGGGCGGGGGGATCATCCAGCGCGTCCTTGCTCCGTGGGAGGCCTGAACGATGCGAGACTTGCTCTTGACGGTACTCACTCCCGCAGCGGTGCTTGCTCTTGTGATAGGAACGCTGCTCGCGGGTATCTTTCACCTTCTAGCCGCAACCAAGGGCTCACGCATTCTAGTCAGCTGGACGGTGAGCGTCGCTGCCTTTTGTGTTGGTGTTCTTTTATCAGATTTCCTTCATCTTTCCCTCCTTTCCCTTGGACCCCTCGATCTTTTTCTTCCTAGCGTCCTTTCTATTGCAGCCATGAGCGTTGCGCGCCTCGCCAAGCTATGATATACTCAATAGATGCTGGCCGCGCGCACAAGGCATGAGAAGTCTCATCGAGGAGGAGCCATATGGCGCTCGAAGCCGTGCGGGATCTGGCCATTGTGGTATTGGCGATAGAATCCATCGTTATCGGCGTGTTGCTGCTCATCACCTTGGGCCAGATTCGCAAGCTTGTCTCGCTGCTACGCGACGAGATCGCGCCTATGCTGAGGGCAGCTAACGACACGGCACGCACAATGCGCGGCACCGCCAACGTGATGAGCGAAAGCGTGGTCAAGCCACTTGTGCAGGTGTCCAGCTACACTAGCGGCACCATGCAAGCGCTTCGCACACTCGTCGGCATCCGACGCAAGCTTGATCACGATCAAACAGCCGCGAAGCCAACATCGGAACGGCCCCAGAAGGAGGTCTAGGATGAGCGAGAGAGACTCTGGCGGGTTCTTCACCGGGTTCTTTGTGGGCGCCCTGGCGGGCGCGGCCGCCGCTCTGCTCTTTGCACCACAGAGTGGCGACGAGACCCGCGACTATATCAAGCAGAAGAGCATCGAGCTCAAGCAGCAAGCCGACGAGCTCGCCGAGGAAGCCACCCACCGAGCGGAAACTATCCGCTCCAAGGGCGAGGCCTTCTTGGATGAGCAGAAGCAACGTCTCGAAGAGGCCATCGACGAGGGGCAGAAGGCAGCCGCGCAGCGCAAGGCAGAGCTGCTGTCCCAGCTCGACGAGCAAGCGGATGATGCTGTTGAACTCACAGGCGAAGGTTCAGAGGCCTAGCAGGCCTGGCTGCGCCCTCAAGACCTAGGGCCGCAATGCGACCAGCGTCGCCCGGGCGACAGGCAGCGTCTCGATCAGATCGCCAGCCACGACGCCCGCTGCTCCAAGACGGTCGCGCATGATTTCCCCAGCGTAACCATGCAGGTACGCCCCGCACAAGGCGGCGGCGTACCTGTCATTCTGCTGCGCCCAAAGCCCCGCGATCGCACCCGCCAGCACATCGCCCGTGCCCCCGGACGCCAAGGCCGGGTTGGCAAAAGGCAAGAGCACCTCGCCCGCCTCCGGATCGGCGATCACAGTGAACGCTCCCTTGAGCACCACCGTGCAGCCCCAGCGGGACGCTGCCTCGTGCGCAACCGCTACTCGGTCCTGCTGCACGTCGCCAACGGAGCAATCGGCCAGGCGCGCCATCTCGCCAGGGTGCGGGGTGAGGATGGTGTGGTGGGGGAGGTCTCCCCACCAGTTCTCCCTCTGGGACAGGAGGTTCAGCGCATCAGCATCAAGCACCCAGCGCGCCGATCCTTGGGTTGCCATGGCGAGCAGCTCGTCCAGGAAGCGCGCTCGCTCTGCTGACTGCCCCCATCCTGGGCCTGCCAGCACGACATCTACTCCATCGAGAGCTGCCCTCAACTGCTGGGGATCGCTGGCCGCCAGGCCATCGCCATCATCCGGTAGAGGTGCAAAGACCGGCTCCATGACACTGCTTGCCACGACCTGATAGATACACGCGGGCACGCCCATTCTCACCAAGCCGGCGCCGGACCTGGCGCTCCCCATCGCGGCCAGCCTCGGCGCTCCACAATAGCGTCTCGACCCAGCAAGCACCAGGACCGTGCCAAACGTGCCCTTGTGGCCGTCTAGGGGTCTTGGCGGTAGCCTCCGCGTAACCAGGCCATGGTCGGCGACCTGAAGACCGGGCCCGAACGCGCTCTCTGGCAGGCCAATATCCGCGACCCGCAGCTCCCCAAGCAGCCCAGCGGCGGGAAAGCGATAGAACCCTCGCTTGGGCGCCGCAAAGGTGATGGTGAGATCCGCTGCCATGACCCTGCCGTCGGCCTGGCCCGTGTCGCAATCGATGCCACTTGGCGTATCCACGGCCACCACCAACGGCCTTGTCGGGGCGCTCTGCCCGCCAGGCGTCCCCCTACGCGCCTTCTGGCGCACCTCGCGTGCCAATCCGAGCAGCCGGGGCAGCGGATCGCGCAGCAGGCCCTTGGCACCCGTCCCTAGCAGCGCGTCCACCCAGATCTCGTGACGCTGAAGAGCTTTACGCAGCAGCGCGCCATCCGCATCGTGCTCCTCACAGAGCCGTGGAATGGGCAGCCGCGAGAGCCTGGACAGGTTGAGATCATCCTCACGCTGGGGGCGTTTCCACAGATAGACGGTGACGCGATAGCCCCAGCGCCAGAGATACCGCGCGGCCACAAGACCATCGCCCCCGTTATGGCCAGGCCCTACGAGCACCAACACGCGCTCCCACGTAGACGTGGCCGCGTCGGCCACAGCGCGGGCGACGGATCTGCCCGCGTTCTCCATCATGGTGTCATACGCAAGGCCCCGCTCGTTGGCTTTGCGCTCTGCTGCCTGCATCTCGGATACTGTCACCACACGCATGGCCCCTCCTCAGCACCGTCAGATCTGACTCTCACCCCGGACTTGCCACCGCACGCAACCAACGGCAGAATAGGCCCCAGGAGGTAGCCGTGCGTCAGGCAGACGTGCTTTCACGTTTTCTACACGAGTTCCACAAACTGTATCCGAAGCTAGCTTTCCGCAGCATGCGCCGGGTCAGCAGCGGCGGCATCGGCCCTGCGCGGTTGCAGCTACAGCTCCAGATGGGAGCATCGGCCACCGCCTCGCTCGACATCCTAGCCGTTGGCGAAGGGGGAGAACAGGCCGTGCTCCGGGCACTTGAACGGCTCCCCCTGCAGGAAACCCGTGCCAAGGGGCTGGTCCCGACGCTCCTAGCACCTCAGATGAGCCCTGAAGGCCAGCAAGCCTGCGAGCAGGCTAACGTCGCATGGCTCGATCTCACCGGCAACGCCCACATTGAGACCGAAGGCCTCTTTTACGTGGTCCAGCGACACAGAGCCGAGTCCACGCCCAGCAGCGGCGTCCAAACACCCTTTGAAGGCAAAGCCGAGCGTGTCGCTCGCACGTTGCTGATGCATCCGCGCCGCCGCTGGCGTATGCGAGAGCTGGCCGCGGAGGCGCAGATCAGCCTCGGCCTCGCGAGCATGGTTACGACGACGCTGGCTGAGGGCCGACTGGTGGTCAAGGGTCGCGACGGGCTGCAGCTCTTTGATCCGGGAGGCCTACTTGAGAGCTGGGCCCAGGCCTACGACATCCACCGAAGCGCCTTTCGCGTCTTCCGAGTCGATCAGCCAGCCGGCAGCCTCATTGGCAAGCTCCAGCGGGCATTCCCCACCAAGACCGAGAGCTATGCCCTGACGCTCTGGTCAGCAACTAGCGCATACCTGCCGAGCGAAATCTCGCCGCATCGCATGGCCCTCTACTGGGACGGCGTCCCGGATGACGTAGCGAGCGCCCTGGGATTGGACGAAGATCGAGGCGATACGTACGTCTTTGTGTTCAATCCATACGACGAGAGTGTCTTCTGGGGAGCGCAAGCCGCGGCTCGTGGCATTGCTCTCGTCCATCCGTGCCAGCTCTATCTCGATCTCGGTTGCGGCGATGAGCAAGAGATCGCACTCGCCCAGCGCGTTCGGGAAAAGTTGCTGGGATGGTGAGCTAGAGAGACGGAGACACGAGCTTGGCACACGCTCGCACAACGAGCGTCTCCAAGCCCACCTCTGGCTCTACCTGCCCCGTCTTGATCGCATAGTCAAGCGCGACGATCTCGCGTTGAAGCTGCTCTAGCTCGGCCAAGCGGAAACGCCTGCTCTGCTGGTGGAGCTTGCGGTATAGCCCCGTATACGTAGGTCGCAATCCAACCTGTCGGAGAATATCCGCAGGAGCAACTCTGCGCCTGCTCTGCTCCGATACCGTGACCAGCATGCGAACCTGTCGAGCGATCATCGCAAGCATCTGCAGCGGATGACGCCCCTCATCCAGGAGAATGCGCACCTGTTCTAGAGCGCGGTCCGTCTGGCGCAGACCGATGCTATCCACGAGATCAAAGATCTCCGCCTCTCGTGCCACGGGTACGTGCTCCCGAACGGCCTCGTCGTCAATGGGACGACCGTAGCCCACCGAGGCTGCGAGCACTTCAAGCCAGCTATCAAGCTGGCGTAGGTCCCCCCTTGTGTCGCGGATCAGCAACCTGGCGGCTGAGCGAGTGATCCCGGGCCCCTTGGACTGCGCTCGCGATGTCACCCATGCCTCGAGTTTGGCCCCTTCCAGCTCGCCGTAAGCAAGCTCGTGCCCAGTCTCGCTCTGGCCCGCGAGCTTGACCACGGGATGTTTGGCAGAAAGCGTCGTATCTTCCACGAACAGGAGCCGCGCGCTATCGGGCAACGTCTCAAGACCCTCCAAGAGAGACTGGAGCTCGTCGGCTCGGCTCTGCCCGCCCTTGGCCAGCTGCTCCAAGAGCCCATAGACGATCACCAACCGACGCTCGGCCAGGAATGGCATGGCGCGAGATGCGTTCAGCACCTCGACCACCGTCGTGCTGCGACCGTCGAGTTCGCTCACATTCAGGCCACCCGCGGCGTCGCTCGCCACACGCGATCGGAGGTCTGCAACGCGCTCAGCCTTCAGGTATTCCTCATCACCGTGCAAGACATAGAACATCGGTAAGTCACCCTGTGTAGCGCGTCACGACGCGATGCAACGTCCACCGTCCCCAGGTCCACCGGTCAACATCAGCGATGCGCATCCCGGCCACATGGCCAGACGTTGTGACGTGACGCTGAGCCCAAAGCCCAGCGGGCCGAGCCAGCAGCGCGGCGGCCCCTATTGCCATGCCTCGCCATAGCCAAGCCCGAAAGCCGCGCGAACGTCGCGAACCTGTAGATTCGCCAACGGTCAAGAGTGCGCCCGCCAGCAGGCCTGCTACAGCGAGATTCGTTCCGCAGCGAGGATGGACACCCAGGCCAGGATCGGCTGCGAGGGCCCGCAAGGCGCGCGAGGCAGCAACCTCGACGATCTCCGTGCATACGGGCCCCACGATAACAAAGCCACTGCCCAGCGTACAGCCAGCCAAGCGAGCTCCCCCCGCCATCGGGGCGAGCATGTGAATCGTGGCATGCTCCAAGGCGTGGTTGCGGCGAATGCGTTCTACTGTGCCAGCCACTCGCTTGAGAAGGCCCTTCACAGACTCACGCAATGTGATCTCTCTTTACAAAAGCGCGCGCGGCGGGGAGTTTGTGCCCCGCCGCGCATCGCACGCACCTCTTAGTGCACCCGTTCCCAGATCGGCGGAATCCGGTCCTCACCCTCGGGGCCGAGGATTACCGGGGTGATGCCAGCGATCTCGCACGCCATCGTCAACGCTTGCACTTTGTCCCCCACGGTTCCCATCACGTGGTTGCAGGGGAACAGCTTGAGGAATTCGTCAAACGAGGCAGATAGCTTGGCATGCACATGCGGCCAGGTAGGATCGGTCATGGCATCGATCCGAGCCCGCTCCTCGGCAGGCAAGTCCATGCTCTCACCCTTCATGATCACCATGAATGGCTTATCATCCCAAATACCCAACCGCGCAAAGGTCATCGGGCCTGGCTTGGCATCGAACTCGACTGAGGCGCCGCCTGCCTTGAAATAGAACTCGAGCGCCGGGTGCAGATGCACCTTGGCCATGTTCTCGGCGGGATCAAAGCTCTGGTTCGCGTACCATGACGCATGGTTCCCAGAGTTGCACCAATCCCAGATCCCCATCTCTGGCAGGTAGAGACGCACATCCATAAAGAGCGACGGCAGTCCGCCGCTGACGTACTTGAGCACCTGCATAGTCAGCGCCGCATAGGCATCGGCCTCGGTGGCACAGACGACAGGCTCCTTGGCCCCGTTCCAGTCATAGGGATCGTTCATCAGCATCTCGGCCACATCACCTAGGCAGATATGCTCTGTAAGCTCCCGCTGGCCCTTGAGCCCGCAGAAATCAAAGCCCTTGTCCTCGTTCACCAAGTTCATGGCCAGGTAGAGACGCAACTGCGTCTTGAGCGTCTCACGGGTCAGCATCTTGCCGTCGTAGAGGATGCGATCCCCCAGGAGCTCTTCAAACCAGGCCAGGCCCTTCTCGACCTCGGCTTCGTCGACCTCGTTCTCCATGACCTTCAGCAGCCAGAGCTGGTCGATCTGCCGTCCCGTGACACCGAGCGTCTTGAGCGTGGGCACCAGGTGAAAGTAACCGGTCTCCATGCCCATCGAGTGCCCACCGTAGATGCCAAACACCTCGTTGCGCATCGTGGCAACGGCTTGGGCACCACGCAACCAGTCAAAGACTTGGGCGTGGGTACCAGGGTCATCGATGCCGCCAACGACGCGGTGCGTTCGAACGCCGGCTTGCCTCAGGGCACCATCGGTAGCAAGCAGCCCCACATTCCCCGGGAACTTGCCGTTGTTATTGGAGAGGCTGAGGATGGGCACGTCGCGGCCAACGGTGTTGACCAGAGGCCAAGCGAGGAAAGGAAAGTTCCACACGTTGTAGCACATGACGAGCACGCGAACGCCGGCGCGTCGCAGCTCCTCGCCCACTTGCTGTGCCACACGCGTCGACGTCACAATCTTGGAAGCAACCACCACCTCCGGCGCCGAGCCATCCACGTTCTTCAGACCTTTGCGGATGATGTCGGCCCACTTTTGCACCACCGCTTCGTTGGCGGGGTTGTTCTCCTGCCAGACGTGGGGGCGCTCATCGTTGAGCATCGCGATACCGATCGGCACTGTTCGCATCTCTGGGCTCCTTATCGCACGCTATGGTTTCAGCATGCTTCGATTCTAGGACGTGGGCGTTAGGCATGTCAAGCGGTCAACAGCCTTCAGATTGACCCCTCGGCTCGTCAGGTCTAGAATAGCTGCACTATGGGATACGCCATCGCACCTCACCCTCCTCAACGCCAGATGCAGGTCATTGTTGCAGCGCTTGTGGCGCTCATGGTGGCCCTAGCTCCCCTGGCCCAGATACCTACCTGGGAGTTCTCGGCCAGCTTTCTCGGATCAGAGCTGGCACTAGAAGTCGGGGCCGACCTGCTCGGAGCCGCACTGGTGGCTGGACTAGTGGGCGCTGCTGCGCTCGGTGCGAACCTGCCTTCCGACAGGGGCAGTCTGCAGACCCTGCTTGGTCTCGCCGCACACTGGGCATTGCCCATGGTATGGGCTGTGGCCATGTGGGAGATCGCCCCTAGCCTCGCGGCGTCGCTCACGCGAGCAGCCTTTGCCATCGGAACGGGCATCGGTCTGGCCTTGCTGATGAGGCTCTCAGAACCTGAAGCGCGCGTGAGCAACGATCGGCCGAGCTCCATGTTCGAGGATCTCGCCACCTATGCTGGGCTCTTGGCCATCCTTACGGTACTACACGCGGCGCATCTTCGGAGCGCCATCTCGGCCACGACGATAGCCGCCCTTGGGGCCTTGGCTGCGCTCGGCCTCTTCTTTCCCCTGGGCAGCACACCATGGCGCACGATGGCAGCGTCTCTGACTGTAGGCGGGTTGCTGGGGCAGTTCACCTGGGCCCTCAATTACTGCGCGGTGAGCTCGGTGACCGCTGGCGGATTGCTGCTGCTAGCCTTCTATGTGATGGTAGGCATGCTCCGCCACGCCCTCCAAGAGGACCTGCGGGCTCGACAGCTCATCGAGTACTTGCTTGTATCCTGCGCGGGCGTAGCCTTGCTTGTTCTGCGCGTCCGCCTCGGGCAAGTCTAGCTGGCACGCGGTCAGGCGCAAGCTCTCACTGCGGCATGACCAGCACGGCTCAACCTAGGTCTCAGTCTCCTCCACCTGCCCAAGGCGATCGCTCTCACGTTTCCAGCTACTAGTCTCGCCCAGCCCTGGTTGTGAGACCGCTGTCCGCCATGGTATAATCGCAAGGAGCTGCAAGGGAAACCGGAGAGCATCACCCATGATCGAACTCTCTGTGTATGCCGTTCTATACAGTCTCTTATCGCGCTATCGCGTGGTCCTTCTAAAAGAGATCCGCGAGGAGCGCTATTTGCCCATCTGGATTGGCATGAACGAGTCGGAGGCCATCGCCATCAAGCTCCAAGGCGCTCAAGTGCCGCGTCCCATGACGCACGATCTGCTCAACAATGTGATCGGGGAGCTCGAAGGGACCCTGCAATACATCGTCGTCAATGACCTGAGGGAGCACACGTTCTTCGCTCGGCTGGCCGTTGAGCGCGATGGAGACCTCGTGCTGATCGATTCGCGCCCGAGCGACGCTATCGCTTTGGCCGTGCGGGCGTCCGTGCCCATCTATGCCGAGGGAAGCGTCATGGACAAGGCGGGGATCTACCCATCGCCCGAGATTCGCGAGGCCAAGCCAGAGAGTGAAGACGAAAGCCTGGGCGTCTTTCGTGACCTCTTGGACAGCCTAGACTCGGAAGATCGAGAGTGAGCCATGGCGGCCGATAGGCTCCCCCCACAGAACATAGAAGCTGAGCAATCGGTCCTCGGTAGCCTCCTGATCGATCCCGATGCCATCATCAAGGTGGCGGGATTCCTAGAGGCCGAGGACTTTTACAGAGACTCGCACGGCGCGATCTACAATGCGATCCGTGCCCTCCATGAGCGTCGCCAGCCCGCCGATTTTGTGACGGTGGTGGATGAGCTGGAGCGCATGGGCGAGCTAGAGCGCATTGGTGGCGGTACCTACCTCACCTCGCTCATCAATAGCGTGCCCACATCCGTGCATGTTGAGCACTATGGCCACATTGTCGAGCGCGCGGCCATCATGCGGCGCCTGATCGCCGCGGCCGGTGGTATCGCCGCGCTGGCCTACGAAGAACATGACGACGTCGATGAAGTCATAGATCAAGCCGAACAGCTCCTCTTTGACGTGTCGCAGCGCAGGATCAGCCGCGCCCTCCGTCCCATGAGCGAGATCGTCGAGGACTATTACCGGCGGGTAGAGTTCCTGGTGGAACACGCCGACGAGCCGCTAGGCGTACCGACGGGATTCGCGAGCCTGGACCGGATCCTGGGGGGTTTGCAGCCCTCGGATCTCATCATCATCGCGGCGAGACCCGGTATCGGCAAGACGAGCCTCTCGCTCGCCATGGCTGCCAACGCCGCCACCAAGTACAACGCCGTCGTGGCGCTGTTCACACTGGAGATGTCCTCCGAGCAGCTTGCTCAACGCCTCATCTCTTCAGATACGGGCATCGATTCGCAGAGGCTTCGCCTAGGACGCATTGAGGGCATCGAGTGGCAGCAGCTCACGCTCTCTATCGAAAAGTATGCCAAGACGCGCATCTTTATCGACGATACGCCTTCACCCTCCCCCATGGAGCTGCGGACCAAGGCCCGCCGCTTGGCTGCAGAGTATGATCTAGACTTGGTAGTCGTGGACTATTTGCAGCTCATGCACGGCGGCAACCGTCGAAGCGAGAACCGGGTTCAGGAGATCTCCTATATCTCGCGATCGCTCAAAGGCCTGGCGCGCGAGCTCAACGTTCCGGTCGTAGCCCTATCGCAGCTATCGCGAGCCGTCGAATCGCGGGCTGATCGCGTGCCCAAGCTCTCAGACTTGAGAGAGAGCGGATCCATCGAGCAGGATGCCGACGTCGTCATGTTCATCTACCAGGATGACGTGGACGAGGATCCAGAGCGCGCCAGTATCCGCGATATCGTCATCGCCAAGCACCGCAACGGTCCCCTAGGACGGGTGTCCCTGCATTTCGATGCAGACCACACGCGCTTTGCGGACCTGGAGACCCGAGCGCCAGAGGACTTTTACGGGGGCGACGGCTTTGACGATGTCTTTGAGCCGATATGAGGTCGTTCGCGGGGTTCCCTGTAGGCAAAACGCGCTTCACGCCACTCCCGGACCTGTTCTTCATTGAGCTCCTGCCAGCGATCGACACCCGCGACGAGCTCGTGTTGACGCTTTACATGTTCTGGGCGCTCCATCGCCAGACCGGCTATCCACGCTACCTGACCATGAAGGAGCTCTTGAGCGAGAGCGTGCTACGAAAAGCGCTCGCCCAGCCGCCAGAGCGAGACATCGACGAGGCCATCCGTGCGGCCGTGGACAAGGCTTGCACGAGAGGCTCGCTGCTCGAGCTGCGCATTGCCGACGAGACGGGAGAGGAGCGCTACTTGCTCGCCAACACGCCCCAGGGCCGGAGAGCGGTCCAAGAGGTCAAAGCTGGCGTCCTGATCCTCGAACGGCCCGGCTTTGTGCGTGAGCCCAAGCCTGTCGAGCCGCAGCCCACCATCTATGAGCTCTATGAGCAGAACATCGGGCTCTTGCAGCCCCTGATTGCGGAGCGGCTTCAAGAGGCGGAGCGCGACTATCCCCAGACGTGGATCGAGGACGCTTTCCGCATTGCGGTCGAGCGCAATGCGCGCAACTGGCGCTACATCGAAGCCATCCTGCAGCGCTGGTCCCGTGACGGCAAGGATGACGGCGACTGGGCGTCCCAGAAGCCTCCAACACGAGCAAATCGCTGAGCATGAGTGACCATCACACGTCGGAAGAAGAGCAAGAAGCCACCTGCCCCATCTGTGGGGGCGTCGGCTTTGTGCGGCTGGACGTTCCAGTCTCCGATCCACGCTATGGCAAGGCCGTACCGTGCGTCTGTCGGCGACGCGAACGGGCCAAAGAGCGCCTAGCCCGCCTAACAGAGGTGAGCAACCTGGCGCACCTTACCAAGCAAACGTTCGACACGTTTGTGACCGATGCCCCAGGCTCTGGCGAAGTCGTCATGGCGCTGCGCTCTGCCGTGGATGCCTGCAAGACCTTTGCGAAGCATCCTGAAGGCTGGCTGCTCCTGACGGGCACCTATGGCTGCGGCAAGACGCACCTCGCGGCAGCCATTGCGAACGAGCGCCTCAGCCAGGGCCACCCGGTGCTCTTTGTGGTCGTGCCGGACCTCCTGGACCATCTCCGGGCTGCCTATGCGCCCTCCAGCACCGTCAGCTATGACGCTCGGTTCGAGCAGGTCCGCCAGGTAGAGCTGCTGGTTCTGGACGACTTGGGCACACAGAATGCAACCCCTTGGGCCACAGAAAAACTCTACCAGATCCTAAACTACCGGTACAATGCCGAGCTGCCCACGGTCATCACGACCAATCAGAGCATCGAGTCAATGGACCCGCGCCTAGCCTCGCGGCTGCGCGACAAGGATCTGGTAACGAGCCTCCCCATCTATGCCGCTGACTTTCGCACCATGGGTAAGAACGAGAGCTTTGGCAGCCTGAACCTCTATGCCGACATGACCTTCGAGTCCTTTTCTCTGCGTCAGCACGAGATCGATCCAAAGCTGACAGCCGAGTTGCGCCAGGTCGCCAGGCACCTCGCCAGACTCGCAGAAGATCCCACGCCCCCGAACTGGGTGGTGCTGCGTGGTCCCTTTGGCGTGGGCAAGACGCACCTCGCGGCTGCCGCGGCCAATCGCGTCAGCCTCTCGGGCCAGAAGGTCCTTTTCGTTGTCGTCTCCGATCTGCTGGATCACCTGAGAGCCACGTTCCAGCCCAACGCTTCCGTCAGCTACGACCAGCTCTTTGATCAGATTCGACGCTGCTTCTTTCTCGTGCTCGATGACATGGGCAGCCAGAGCCCGACGCCTTGGGCCGAGGAAAAGCTGCTCCAGATTCTCAACTATCGGTACGTGTCGCGCTTGCCGACTGTTGTCACCATCGGATCCGCCGACTGGGGAGACGTCGACGACCGCCTAAAGGCGCGATTCGAGAACCGTGATGTATGCCAGGTGCTGGACATCCATGCGCCTCGCTATGAAGGAAACCAGGCTCGCACCAAGCCACCACGTCGGAGCACGCGCCGCCGCCCCTTGGACGCCTAGGCGTTGCGCGCACCACAGCCATCGCACACTAGCGCCAGCATAGAGATACAGCCATGAGCGATTCACACGATTCCCCAAGATCACATAGCTGGGCAAAGCGTCTCCAGATCATGGCGGCGCTCTTGGTCGTTTGCGCTCTCGTCATCTGGGCATTCGCTGCCCAGCTACGGGATACCATGGCTGGATGGACGGGCGAGGAAGCGCTTCTGGAGCAGATCAAGGGCACACTCGCCCTAGCCTACCTGCGACTGACGCAGCCAGTCCCGGAGACGGCCCCCATGGTCCCCATCGAGCACACCGGTCTGGCGCCCTATGGCGTGAACACCTTCCTCGAGCAAGAAGCAGAGATTGCCAAGGTCGAGCGTTCTCTCGCGCTGATTTCGGATGCGGGGTTCACCTGGATCCGCCAGCAGTTCCCATGGGAAGACATCGAGATATCCGGCAAGGGCGACTTCTGGGATCACAAGTGGAACGTCAGCGCCTGGGCCAAGTACGATCGCATCGTGGATCTTGCCGAGCAGTATGACATCGAGATCATCGCACGGCTGGACAACCCGCCGGCATGGTCGCGCTCCGTGGGCGATGCACCGGGATGGACCATGGCGCCGCCGGATGATCCCAACGACTTTGGGGATTTCGTCTGGACCGTTGTCGATCGCTACAAGGGACGCATCCGCTACTATCAGATCTGGAACGAGCCCAACATCTATCCCGAGTGGGGCGACCAGCCTGCCAGCCCCGAAGCCTATACGGAGCTCCTTGAGATCGCCTACCGCCGCGCCAAGGAGGCGGATCCCAACTGCGTCATCCTTGCCGCCGGGCTTGCGCAGAACACCGAGGAGGCCCCCGACGAGTTCGGCCCGCGCAACATGAGCGATCTCCTCTATCTGGAGCGTATGTACCAGGCCGGCGTGCGCGGGTCCTTTGACATCATGGGCGCTCAGGTCTATGGCCTGTGGACGGGCCCGATGGATCGGCGCGCCAGCCGAAATCGGACCAACTTTTCCCGGGTGGAGCTCCTCCGCGCCATCATGGTGGAGAACGGCGATGCCCAGAAACCCATATGGGCGACCGAGGTGGGCTGGAGCGCCATCCCGGCAGACTTTGGTGAGGCCCCCTACGGGCGCGTCTCGAAGGCACAGCAGGCCCGCTACGCCGTGGAGGCCTATCATCGCGCACAGCAAGAATGGCCCTGGATGGGAGTGATGAACTACTGGTTCCTCCGCCGCCCGTCGGATGCTGAGCGCGATCAGGCCTGGTACTACTTTCGCATGCTAGAGCCAGATTTCGAGCCACTACCCGTGTACGCCGCGCTAGCCGAGTATGCCACTGCTCCCCCTGTCATGGAGATGGGCTACCACCAGGAAGGTCACTGGGCCGTGACGTACGAGGGGTCCTGGCAGCAGATCGAGGATCCCGAGGCTGTGCTTGGTGCGTACCGTTCGGGCTCACCCGGCGCTAGTCTCCATGCGCGCATCCGCGGTACGGACATAGCCCTGGTACTCCGCGAGGCCTATACAGAGGATGCGCAACTGGTCGTGCAGATCGACGGCAAAGCCGTCTCCTTGCTCAGAGCAGGTATGGATCCCCAGGACCAAGCGCCCACGCTGGTCCTGGGTCAACGCCTTTCCGAGGCCGTCCACGATGTGCGAATCACTGTGAGCGATACGCCACTGAAACTGGATGGGTTCGTGGTCCAGCGAACGCCCTCGGGTCAACGGCTAGCGCTCGCAGCTGCCGGTACTGTTGCGATTCTCGTCGCCCTCATCCTGGTCCTCAGGAGGCACTGAGCCCATGCTCCCCGACGCTCCGCGAGCCCAGCAGTGGCAGCGGCGCTTGTTCTTGCCAGCGCTCCTCATTCTGGCAACGATCTTGCGTTTCTACCGCATCGGGTATCAGAGCTTCTGGAACGACGAGGGCACGAGCGTAGCGCTCGCCAGCCGCAGCATCGCGCTCATTCTCGAAGGTGCGTCTCAAGATATTCACCCTCCCCTCTACTATCTGCTGCTCCATGGCTGGACGCAACTCTTTGGTCCATCCGAGGCGGCGGTGCGCTCGCTTTCAGCTCTCGGCGGCATCGCGACGGTTGCCCTCACCTATGCGCTAGCGAAGCGCACGCTAGGCCATGCCGCTGCACTCTTGGCGAGCGTGCTAGCAGTCGTGGCGCCGCTCCA
>CAYOBT010000019.1:0-785 GCA_964402205.1 uncultured Anaerolineales bacterium | reverse complement strand
AAGTCTACTATGCCCAGGAAGCGCGCATGTATATGCTCGCAGCGGCCCTAGGTTGCGCCTCGATGGCAGCGTGGCTACAGCTCCGAAGCGATGACGCTCTGGCGGCCGACAGATGGGTACTTCGGGCAGGACCCTACCTGATCACGACGACCCTTCTCATCTACACACACTATGTGGGGTTCACGCTGGTCCTAGCTCAGAATGTGGGCATGCTCATGAGGGTCCTCGCTGGGGCGAGGGAGGGCGAAGGGCAACGTGCCAAGCTGGTCGCCCGATGGATCGCGCTGCAGCTGCTGTTGCTAGGACTCTATACGCCGTGGCTACTGCTCTCGTGGCGCGGGCTTGCCCAATGGCCGGCCGTAGGGCAGCAAGGAGACCTCGCAGCCTTTGCCAAGAGCGTTGCGGAGACGCTGGCCCTGGGCACCGCGATGCAGCCCACTGGATGGCTCCAGTGGCTGGGCTATCTCGCAGCCGCGCTAGCCCTCACAGGAGCACTTGCCGAGCTGAGGAAGAAGCCGTCAGCGAGCTTCTGGACCCTCTACCTGCTGGTGCCGGTAGCAGCCATGGGGCTCTATTCGCTGGCACGGCCCATGTACAAGCCCAAGTTCGCACTCCTCGTAGCGCCCGCGTTCGTCGCCCTCGTGGCCTGGGGCATCTTCGCCCTTGCTCGGCTCGCCAAGCGCCAGTGGGGCAAGGGCACAAGCGCAGCAGTCGGTGCGATGCTGACAGCCCTCGTCCTGACGGCAAGCGGCGTGGCGCTCTGGCAACAGTACCACGATCCGAGC
>CAYOBT010000018.1:0-16025 GCA_964402205.1 uncultured Anaerolineales bacterium | reverse complement strand
TAGAATACCCGCTGCGTGCATAGATGCTCCACTCGCCCGCCGTGACCTTCGCTCGAATCAGCCATAGAAAGCGACCATACGAATCACTTTTGGTAGTATAGCCGGCCAACGCTGCATTGGTACTGAACACAAGCGAGTAGTCTGCATCCCAATCGAGGCTCGACCCGCCAAAGCCCTCATCTACCACAACGTAGTCGCCGCGGCCCCCACCGGGGCTGGCTAGGTTCGGTTCTGTGCCCCCTCCATCGTCATATACGGATGCGTCGCCATTATTGGCCCCATCTTCACATTCCCACACGGGGACAAAGGCCGTGACGCCCGTGGCACCGTGCTTCCCCGCACTGCGAATACCCATCCAAACGCGAGATATTTCGTTGGGTAGGTTCTGTGTGCTGCGTATGGTCAGCGCGTTGATCCTTGCTTCTACGTCGCCCACCACGTCGGCGGTCGAGGTGTAATCATACGCCACCGCCGCCGCCGCTGTTGGCGTGGTGTTGGGGAACGCCCGTGTGTTGATCCGCTCCCAATATGGGTGCCGCTCGACCACCAGCCGTGCTTTCTTGCCGGCCGTGTTGGCCGGATACTCGGTGAACCAATCGCCGGCCTCGTTGGCAAACTGCAGGCTCAGCGACTTGACCAGGGCACGACGTTCGCCGGTCTCGTCATCGAGCTTCTGGTGATAGTAGACGGGTGTCGTGGCCTGCGGGTCCACCCAATACTGGGCCGCCTCCCGCTGCAGCGTGTGGAACGTCTGCAGCTCGGCCGCAAAGTTATCGTCCGACGTGCCTTTGATCGTGACCGGGATCAGCTCCTCGATGTAGGGCGGGATCGAGCCATCCCCCGGGATAGGGGAGGTCTGAGGGACATAGTCGACCATCGACTGGAACCCGGTCGTGGTCGTCAGATCCACCGTGTTCGTGCCGTCATAGAGCTTGTGAACGATAGCCATCAGGGCATCCCCGATCGGTGTGCAAATGCGCTGCGCTGTCGCTGGCGCTCTTGCTCCATCGCCAGGCGATAGGCCCGCTCATCGTAGATATTGTACGTTGCGCCGCCGTAGGTGTAGCTCGCGCCGCCTGGGCCCGCGCCGGCCACCGTCGCGCGCAGCGCCTGGCTGCCCATCGCGGCCGCGGCGCGCTCGATCGCGTCGCTCCTGGCCAGGCCGATGGCAAAGCCTTCGGCCGCAAACTGCCCGACCTGCATGAAGGCCTTGCTCGGGCTGTCGATGCCCAGGAAGCCCTTGGCCGCATCGAGCGCCGCCTGGGCTGCGCTCCGGGCTGCATCTTTCAGCCAGCTGACCCCGGCCGTGATGCCCTTGGCGATGCCTTCCAGGATCCCTCTGCCGATCGAGCCCCAATCCGTGCGCTGGAAGAAGCTCTTGATCGCTTCCCAGGCCTTGGTGCCAATCTCTTTGATCTTGGCCCACACCTGGTCCCAGACCTGCCGCAGTTTCTCGCCAAAGCCGCGCCAATCTCCCTCGAATGCAGAGCGAAAGGCATCATAAATGCCCATAAACACGCCCTTGAACCATTCGAACGCATCCACGACTTTGCCCCAGATCTCCTTGGCCTTGGCCACGATCGCCGCGCCGTGCTGGTCCCAGAAGCCCTTGATCGCGTTCAGCGCGTTCTGGATCCCGGTCTTGAGCGCATCCATCGTGTTGAGCACGAATGTGCGCACGCCGAGAAAGTCGCTCTCCCAGGCCTTGCGCATGGCCACGACGATAGCGATCAGGGCCACGACCGTGGCCACGACCGGCGCCGCCGCGGTCACCACGGAGATGAGCGCAGGAATGACCACAGAGGCGATGGCGATGCCCAGCGCGATCAGCACGTCCTGCAGCTCGACGTTGTTGCCGATCCATTCCGCTGCAATTTGGATGTACGGACCTATGGCATCGATCACGGTGTAGATGGCCTCTGTGATCTTGTATGCTGCATCTGCGATGCCAGGAGGGAACACATCTTCCCAAGGATAGTCGCGGCCAAACACGCCATTGATCATATCCTCGATCACCCAGCGCACTCCGCCGAATGCCTCAATGGCTCGGTCCAACCAAGGCACCAATCGCGATTGAAACGCCTGAATGAGCGGCTCGAGCAGCGGCAGGAAGGCGCTGAACAAGCCCATCAGCGAGTTCAGGACTGGCAGCAGCGCGGTCCCTACACGATCCTTCAGGTCCTGCACTTTGGCCGTCCATTGCGCCATACTCGCTGCGGCCGTGCCCTGCACCTCTGGCATCGCGGCCGTATTGGTGCGCAGCTTCTCCATCACCTGTGCCATCAGCGCCGCCTGCTGCTCGCTCTTGGTGAGCTCGCTGGCCTCTTTGCCCAGGCTCGCAGCATAGGCCTCCGTGGCCTCGGTCAGGTTGACCTGGATCCCGAGGTTGTCCAGGATCATGGGTGAGAGGCGGCCCACACCGGTCACGAGGCTGTCGAGCAGAAAGCCCATGTCCTGCCCCGTCGCCGCGCTTACCTTGCCCAGGTACTGCATCGCGCCCGGGAGCTCGTTGGCGAATGTGGTCCCGACCAGCTGCGCGGCTTTGTTGTAGCTCTCCATCAAGTCGCGCTGTGCGACCATCCCGGCCGAGCCCTCTTTGAGCGATGCCAGGAGCGCGTCTGCGCTCTGGCCCGAGCTCTCTGCCAGGCCCTCAAAGGCCCGCTGCAGGCCCTCGACCGGCGCCGCACCCTTGGCCAGCTCCATCAGCCCTACGGCCGCCGTGCCGGCTGCGCCTGCCACGACACCCAGCCCGCCCAGCGCGACCTTGCCAACGGTCTGCACCCGTTTCTTGATGCCATCGACAAAGCCGCCGGCGCTCTTTTCACTGGACTTCATCTTGTCGACGAACTCGCCGGTGTCTGCAGTCAGCTTGACCACCAACGTCGCCAGTGTAGCCATCTATGGTTCCTTTGGTCTCAGATCCTGCCCGCCGAATGCCTTATTGAGCATCTCCACGATCTGCAGCTGCTGCTCCCAGGGCTGCCCTTGCTGCCTGGACTCAAAGCGCGGCATAAACTCATCCGGCCCGAACGGCTTGCGGCGTTTCTTGGGATCGCGGGCCGTGTTGGCGACCGTCGCGGCGACGATGCCTGTGCGCAGGTCCGCGCGCTCTTCCCCGAACGGCTCGAGCTGATAGTATTCCATCCATTCGCTCAGCTCCCGGCTCGAGATCTCGTGCAGCAGCTGTGAGACGGTCTTGCCCAGATGCGCAGCTAGTCGGAAATAGAATCGTCGCTCTGGGCGTCGCTCGAGTTTTTTGCCAGTTCCTCCAGGTCCTCGTCAGAGAAGCCAGAGAGCCGCTGGGCCACGTTGAACACCCGCTGTAGCGCGGCCGCGCTCTTGCGACCCAGGACCCCGATGTCCGTCTGCGTAAAGAGAGCCTGGCCCTGTTCATCTACCACGCTCAGTGCCACCAGGCGCGCGCGCATGTTGGTCATCTTTACCTTGACGTTCTTGCCCCGCTGGTCCAAAATGGCGTCCTCGAACCGGTCGCGCTCGATCCCGGTCAGGCCGCGCACGCGCAGCGTGCCGCCCCACTCGGGCACCTCTACGTCCTCGAACTGCAGATCCTTGACCTCCAGGATCTGTTCTCGCGTCAGGTACGGCATACCTTCCTCCATGCTCTGTGATCATAGTACCGCTCGATCACCCATCGCTCGCATTCGAGCACGCGCTGGGTGGTCTCCTCGCTCAGCCCCAGCTGGCCCGCGAACCGAGGCATAGACGCCGATCGATTGCGCCGCGGCGTCGCGCGCAGCTGGGCCTCATCGAACGTCTCCCCGGCCAGTCGCAGCGCCTCGACCAGGTCGTCGGCCAGGTGCTCCTGCCGTCCCACATAGTCGAGTTGGTTCCCGTCAGGGCCGAGATAGCACCGGTACAGCGAGCCGACCCAGCCCTCTGGATACATCTCCAGGCATAGCTGTACGAACCGCTCGAACGGCTCGGTCCAGCATGCATCCGGTGGAAAGCGCGCTCCATCCCTGTTCGGGCTGAAATTGCGCAACATCATCCGGTACGCCCAGAAGCTCCGATACCAGGTCAGCGGATGGCGGACAAAGGCGAACGAAAACCGATCGGCCTCTGCAACGCCATCCGGAGTGGCGTGCCGGCCCGTCAAGGCCCACGGATGCCCACCTACCTCCTGGCACGGCTCACACAATAACCCAGCTGCCTGCATGGCCTTCTCGACCCACAGGCCCCCGGTCTTGGGGATGTGGTAGAACACGCTGCGATCCGTCCGTATGGCCAACTGCTAGGCCAGCGTCGGCTGCCCGCTGAGCTTGAGCGTCACGCTCGCGGTGAGCGAACCGTCGATCGGCGCGCTGGGCTCGAACCCGGTCACCAGCGCCGAGATCGTCCAGGTCGTGGTGCCCGCGTCTGGGAACACCAGCTGGAAGTTGCGCACCGTGCGATCTTCCATGTCCTTGATCAGGCCCGTGCTCGCATCGTGCGTGCCCGCGACCGGATCATAGAGGATGTCGATCGTGATCTCGCCGCCGTCCATCAGCCCGCCGATGAACTCGCGCCATCCGGCCGTCGAGCTGTGGTGCGTCACATCCAGCGCGTCCATGCTCAGCCCAGGGCCGCTGATGTTGCTCACCTGCGCGATCGTGGTAAACGCTTCGGTCGGCGTCGCGCCATCGCCCTGTTGGAGCAAGGTTCCGTATGCTGCATTGGTCGTCATGTCTGTCTCCTATCTGCCTAGAGCGGCAGCTTGACCACGCCGAACTTGACCTCAGCGTGATTCGCCCGGAAATGGAGCTTGCCGGTGCTCTGCAGCCAGCCCTCTGTGCCGAATGGCCCAAAGACCGCGTACTCGCCGGCCCCGAGGCTGTATGTCGAGATGTCGCCGTCGCGGCCGAGGTTGTCGACCACGCTCTCGATCGTGATCGTGCGAGCGCTTGCGCCCGTGTTGTGCGCGATCACGATTTCGGCCCCGGTGAATGTCACCTCTTCATAGTTCTCGGTATCGGCCGCGGTCATGGTCAGATCGGCCGCATCGGCCGCATATTGGTCCGTTTTCGTGCCGAGCGCAGTCAGCGCCGTGTGGCTCTGTCTAGCCATCGTCGGTCTCCTCTACCGTCAGCGGGTTGCCAAAGCGGTCGACCAGCTGCGGTACGACGCGCCGCGGCTTGGGTTTGGGCGCGTGCACTTTCTGCCAGTGCTCCTCCATCTCGGCCTTGTCGAGCGTCGAGAAGGGGCACTGCGTGCATTGGTAGTTCGGCAGATCGTGCCACTTGCCGACCGTATAGCGTTGTACTGGGCTGCCCAGTCCAGTGCGCGGCGTTTCTGTCTGTTCGGTCATTGCCCTACTCCTGATACCATACCGTCACGTCGAGCCGCACCACAGGTGCCTCGCGCGCGTCGGCCCAACCGTCGCGGTCATTCTCCACGAACGCTGCATCTACCGTCGTATCGTCCCAGACGCCCGAGGCCCCGGTCAGCGCCGTGCGCACCGCCGCGGCCACGGCCTTGGCCTCTTGATAGCTCTCGGCCTGGCACGTGATCTGGATGCGCGCCCAGCCCAGGCCGGCGTCTCCATCGTGGCTGTAGGTCGGCCGGCCACTGATACGCTGATAGGCCAGCGCTGGCATGGGGCTCTCTTGCGGCACAAACAGCGGATAGATCCGCGACTCGACCAGCGCGCTTACCGCGGCGGTCCCGGCCAGCTTGTCCCTCAGCCCGGTCTCGATCGTCATCGCTCGATCGCCTTGCGCAGCATCTCACCGGTGCGGTCCTTGGCTGCGTCCTGCTTGCTGTCGAATGCCGGCCGCAAGAACGGCCGCGCGGCCATCCCAGGATGGCGCACGCCGCCGGTGACCACCAGGCCCCGCTCTCCCTCGAAGGCGATCGGTTGCCCCGTGATCTCGTGCGACGTCGCACCGGTCTCGAGATAGCGCCAGTACCACTTCTCGTCCGGCATGCCGACGCTGGCCTCGACCTTGCCCTTGCCCGAGTCCGTGACCTCAGCGCGGATCAGCGGCTCGGGCGCGCGCGGGTTGGCGGCCTCGACGATCTCCTGAGCGCCTGCCAGCACAGCGTCCTCGAGCGCCTTCTCAGCACTGGGACCCATCTTGCGCAGTGCGGCGAGCAGCTCCTCGCCGCCCTCGATCTGCACCTTGACCCGCATCCTACCCATCAGAGAAGCTCCCTGCACATCAGCTCGATCTGCCGGTCTCGCTCCTCGACATTGATCGCGCTGATGACGTCGAACACGCGCGTGTCCCATATCACGCGACACTCGGGCCCGACATTGTCTTGATAGCGGATCACGATCTTGGTCGTGACCTCCGCGCCCTCTCCCTCCGCGTCGATGTACTCGCGGCCGCGCAACGGCTCTACGCTGGCCCACACCGTGTCCAGGTCGACCCAGGCATACGGCGTCTTGGCCCCGTACTGATCTTGCGCGTTGACCGGGCTCTGGATCGTCACCCGGTGCCTCAGTCTGCCGGCCCGCATCAGAACGCCATCGCCTTGGCGCGATAGTCCCAGAGGAGCGACTGCACGCCCAGCGGCAGGACTTGGATGTTGCCCACGCCAACCGTGGCCTCTCTGTTCTCGTAGAGGTGCCCGATCAGCAGCAGCATGGCAGCCAGGATGTCCTCTGGCACGTCCGTGCTCGCGTCCCCAAACCCAGCCACGAATGTGACCGCGATCGGAGAGGTCGGGTACAGGGCCGTGCTGGGCCAGCTTTCGCCGTGGGCCAGCACGACCTTCCCCGGCGTGGGATCCGTGTCCACGATGTACTCACCGCTGTCCCAGGTCGACTCTGTGCCGCCGGTGTCTTTGTACTTGATGTGCGTCACCGACTGCAAAGGAGGCAGCGGGATCTCGAACGCATCCCCGTCCTCTGGCCAGTCGCTCATGTTCATGCGCCAGGTCTGCGTGATCAGCGCGTGCCGCGTGTACTGCTCGACCTTGCGCCGTGCCGCCGTGATCAGCCGGGCGATGATCGTATCGTCATCGTCGACGTCGACCCGCAGGTGCAGCTTGGCCTCTGCGGTGCTGAGCGGCTCTGTCGAGGGCGCCGTGACCTCGGTCAGGCTCCAAGCCATCCTATGCCTCCTGTGCGGCCTCGATCCAGCGCCGCGCCGTGGCCAATCCTACCCCGTCGATCGAGGCGATCAGCTCAGGGTCCGCAGTCGCCAGCGCGCCCACGGAGAAGATGCCCAGCTCGCGCAGTTCCGTCGCGCGTGCCGGCCCGATGCCCGGCAGATCCTGTAGCTCGAGGTTGCGCCTCTCGGGAGGCGACTTGACTGCCTGCTCGCGCTGCTGCGCGGGCGTCGAGGCGATCGGCTCGGCGTATCCTGCCTGGAGCCAGGCCAGCGCCGTCTGTGGGTCGAGGTCGACCACCTGGCCCGGGCGATAGCTGTGCCCGGGCCCAGCGGCCCGCGTCACCATTCGTACTCTCATGGGCCTCCTAGTTCTCAGCCCGGCTGATCTCCAGCCAGTCTGTGCCGTCAGAGAGCAACAGGATCGCCTCGTTCTGCTCCAACGCGATCGCTGCCGTCAGATCCTGCCCGTTACCGTCGCCAAGGTCCGCGAGATTGATCGTCTCTGCGGACACGTTGACCAGGCAGAGCAGTTGCCCTGCTGTCCCAGCGGTGATGGTCGGCGTAACCTCGCCCGCAGCCTGGATCGGCTGGTAGGTGCCGGTGGCTGTGAACGCCGCGCCATTGGTCACCGTGATCGCTGTCTGTGCGACGATGCGCAGGTCATCGGCTACGACCGCATCCCCATCGGAGATGGTCACGCCGCCTGCGGTGACGGTCAGCCCGCCGGCCGTGATCGAGACGGCGCCTGCGGAGGTTACGCTGTCGGCAGAGACATCGCCCAGCGTCACATCGTCCACGACGATCGTCGCGCCCGGCGTGGCTACCAGATCACCGCCGGCCTGCAGCTCGATCGCGCCGCCGGTCGCCACGACCTGCTTGGCCCCGCCCGGTTCCATATAGACTTGCGCGCTGTACGATCGCGGCGTGAACTCTCCCGGCACAGGTGCGGCCGAGGGAAACACCGCGAACACCAGCGCGACCACGGCCACGATCGCAGCGAGGACCGCGATCACTATTCCCCATTTCTTCATGATACGCCTCCTGTAGGGGCGGGCTGCCCCGCCCCTCTACTTGCGCCTATGGGTCCGGCTGTCTAGGCCGTGCCCTCAGCAGGGCTCACGTGCAGCTCGTAGGTCACTTCGTCGGCCAAGGTCATGACCGTCGGTCCCTTGCGAGCGCTGTACCCGATATAGAATGCCATTTCTTCCGTATTGTTGCTGGCATCCTTGTCGACCACAACGCGCACGTACCGCTCTCGAGGCCGGTAGAGGTCGATGATAAAGATCTGGTTGTCGTCATCTTCCGCGACCGTGATGCCGGTGCCTGTGAGGTCCGCTGCATCGCTCATGTCGGACTCGGCGCCGCTCTCCGCGTGGATGTTGGTGGTCGCGCCGGCAGCGATATCGCCGAACTTGACGACCATCAGCACGCCCTCGAACCCCTGCGTGTCGTATGTGGCTCCATTCCTGTCCGCGGATCCCTCTGCGTGATCCAGAGCGGTGCGGATCTGGATGTTCTTGCTCAAGTTCATCTCAAAACCCTCCTGTAGGGGCGGTAGTCCCGCCCCTCTGTCTGCGTGTCCCGCCTACCCGCTATCGGCTAGGCCAGCTTGACCCGAACGAACGCCTCCTCGAGCACCGGCATGCCATCGCACTCCAGGCGGCCGATCAGGCCTACCTGGTTGGTCGCGGCATAGAGCTCGACCAGGCGCTGGATCTCCATGCTCAGCGAGTCCGCGATCCAGTAGCCTGTGGCCCAGTCGCCCAGGATGCCCACGTAGAGGCCCGAGGTGAACGTGTTGGGCGCGTACTCGCTCATGTACGCCGGGAAGCCCAGGATCCGGTCGGGCTCGCCCACGCGCACGCTTTCGCGCCAGATGTACTGCCCTTCACCGTCTTTGAGCTTGGCGATCTGCTTCACGCCATCCCGGTGGAACAACCACCGCGCCCGTGGCCAATACTGCATCTTGAGCGTGTACTTGGCCTCGATCAGCCCGTCGAACATGATGCTGGTCTCCGTGTTGCCCGTGCTGGCGTCCCGGCTGGTGCTGATCCCGAGGTCGCTCGCTGTGAACACGCCCAGCGGCTCGCCGGCGCCGTCCCCATTGAGAAATGCATTCTCCTCGGTCACTGCGAACTTGTAGGCCAGGCGCTCACGCACCAGGCTCTCCGCGTCCGCTACCAGCCGAAGCAGCTTACGGCTGACCTTGATGTACTTGGCCAGCGGATGCGGATTGAGCTCCCGGGATCCAAAGGACATCGTGCTGTCCTCGCTCCCGATCGCCAGCTCGCTGGTCCAGGTCGGATCGGCCGGGTCATTGTCCAAGCTCGGCGCGCCCAACGCCTGCGCACTGGCCACCTCGTGCCGCGTGGCCCACTGGCGCACGAACGTCAGGTTGTCCACGGCCTGGATCAGGTCGCGCACAAACTGCACCGGCGTGACCAGATAGCCGCCATAGATGTCGCTGTCGGCCTGCAGGGCACGCAGCTGGATCCGCGCGCCGCCCTGCTCAAAGTCGCGCAGGAAGCGGTTGAGCGCGGTGCGCTGTTCGCCCTGCCACTGCTGAACCCGCGTCTCCTGCTCGTCGCCGGATGTGTCCGGATCGGGCAAGATGGGGTCCTGCCGCGACTGCTGCAGGTCGGTCTCCATGGCCTGCTGTCGCTGCGTGCGGTCGATGCGCTCGCTGAGATCGTTGACATCCTCCATCAGCGCATCGTAGCGATCCTGCTCTTCTTGGGTCAGGTTCCGGTCCTCGGCCTCTGCCCCATCGATGATCTCGCGCGCCTGGTTGATCAGGTTGGCGCGCCTCTGCAAAAGCTCTCGCAAGTTCATCGTCATACCTCCACTTGATGATCGTCGTCTGTTGAGTCCGTTCCCGGCCCAGGCGCCCGGCCCTCCGGTACGTCTGCCCGGTCCTCGTTTCCTGCACCCCCTGGTGCAGCCTTGTCTCGATATGGGGCCACTCTGCGGATCGCCCGCAGTTTCATCGGCCCAATGCCTGGCATCGCAAGCAGCTGTTCATCCGTTGCCGCTGCCAGATCCTCCAGGCAGTGATACCCCTCTTGCTTCAAGAGCTCGCACCAGATCAGCCCAAGCCCCGTGTGCTGCAGGTCACTCGCCATCCGCGTCCCCACGTGGGGAAAACCGCGCTCCCTCCAGGTCGAGGCGCCGCCTCAGTATCTCGATCGCCCGGCCGCGATCTGGCTCTGGTGCCTGCATCTGCTGTGCCCGGTTGCGAGCCTCCACTGAGGTCTGCGGATAGGCTGGGAACGTGACCGGTGAGACGTCGAACAGCTGCACGTCGAGCAGCGTCCGGATCACCTCTCCCTGTTCGTCCTCTACCCAGACATCGCGACGCGCCAGGAAGCCAAAGCTCATCTGGTCGACGTCGCCGCGCCGGATCGACTCGGTAAAGTCGCGCGCCCACTGCGTATCTGGAGGTGTGATGTCCACGGCCAGGCCCTCTTCATCCTCAGCCAGGCTCAGCGTGCCGCTCCGTGTACGACCGAGCACATAGCGGTCATCGTGTTGCCATAGGGCGCGCACATCGTCCTCGCGCACGGCTCGGGCAAAGGCACCCGGCGCGATCTGCTCGCGGAACCCGCCCAGGTCCTCACTCAGCTGCTCGAATACCGCGGCGTGACCGAGGATCTGCGGCCGCTCGCCCTCTCGCTGCTCCACGCGCAGCTCGTGCACCTGCACGGTGCGGCGCTCGATCTCGCGCTCTTCTCTTGGCATGGTCTCGCTCCTGTTCCTGCCTGCTGCGTGTATGCAGGCAAAGATCGCATCCTCTTCACTGCCGCCCTCCTCGAGGACGGCGTTTGCGGCCGCAACACAGGCCGCGACCTCTTCCTCTGTCCAATCGTCCCCTACAGGCGGGCTGGGCGGGTTGTCTACGGTCCAGGGCACTGAGCCCTCCTATATTCGCAATCCCAATCGATCGCACGGGGCATCATGCAAGTCCTGCTCCAGCCCCAGATAGCGCTCTGTCGTGCGGATGCTCGCATGGCCCAGCGAGAGCTGGATCTGATCGAGTCCTGCCCCACCCGCATAGGCCAGCTTGGCGAATGTCCGCCGCAGGTCGTGCGCGGCCAAAGCCTTGAACCCGCACGCCGCTGCGTGCTCCTTCACCACGTCCGCGACCGTCTGCGGCGAGATGCTGTCCCCGTCAATGTGACCGTGCCGGCTCAGCGACCGGAATACTCGATTGCCGTTCATCCGGTCCAGGACCCCATCCGCGATCCCGGCTTGCTGGGCCCAGCGGTCGATCGCAGCCTTGGCCCAGCTGGGCATCGGCACCGTCCGCACCCGGTGTCCCTTGCCCACCAGGTCGACGATTGCCCACCGTGCCTCTCGCTGTTGGATGTCCGAGAACGTGAGCTCCGCCGCCTCGCTCCGCCGCAGCCCGCAGCCGATCAGCACCGCCAGCAGGGCCCGGTCCCGCAACCCCTTCAGCGTCCCCGCGTCCGGCGCACATAGCAGCCGCTGTGCTTGTTCCTTGCTCAGCCAGTTACCCATCCGCCGTCCGTGCTGGGCCACACCCTTCACCCGGGCGATCCCGCCGGCCAGCCCCGGGTCCAGCGCCCCGTTGTCCGCCGCCTCCCTGGCCAGCGCCCGGATCGCGCACAGCCGCTGATTGATCGTGCTCGGCGCCAACTCGCGCTCCACCAGCGTCGCCTTGTAGCGCTGCACCGTCGCCTTGGCCAGCCCGGGCCGGCCCTGACGCTGATACCACGCCGCAAAGTCCGTCAGCGCGCGTTCGTAGGCCCGCTTCGAGTGATCCGAGCCCAGCGAGTCCAGGACCATATCAACCACCGGCCCTGGAAGCGCCTTTTCTGCGATAACGGGCATTATCATAAGTCAGCCTTGCTCTACAATAGCCATTAGATTACCTACGCTGTCAGATCGGGCCAGCCGCCCACGTCCGATGGGTCATCAATGATGCCGCCTGTCCCGTTTTGCACATCCGCAACGATTCGCGCATCTACCACGTCACGTTTTGGCAATGTCGCGCCCGCGTTGGCGAGCACATTGTTGTATGCATCCTCGGCGCTATCCGGTCGTACATCATGCAGTAATGGATATGCGCTCTCTTGTCTGTACTCCAGTTCTGTGCCTACCGACCGGAAGTGAATCTCCACCAAATCCCATTCATCCCCTATCGAGCGACAATGGCGGTTGCCCGAAAGATGAATGCCCATCGGCGCGTTGGGTGTCCCATAGTCCATCACCAACACCTCGCCCAGGCTGAGATTCGACCAATCAGCCTTCTGATAGTAGTTGCTGATGATATTGACTCTAGTGGGCATGGGTTCTTGTTCCCGGTAACGGATCAGCATACATTGTGATCCCCACCCATAGAGCACATTATTGATGATGTCTACACGCCCGCTCGCCAGTGGGAACCGTGTTTCGTTCAGCGCGATCAGATTGTGATGGATGGATACGTTCTCTGCGTAGCCGACGATAATCCCACAGCTATGCGGCCCCGTCGAGTGGAAGCTATCACAGAGTCCCTCTGCAATTAGGCAGTGCCGAATCTCCACGTTGCGGATTGGATCTTGCCCCCTCGTGCCGTATATGTCTACGTTCTCGTCTACAGCCCAGGTCAACGAGCAATGATCAATCAGTATATCGTGTGCGGGCGCGTTGATTTGTATCCCGTCCGTTTCCCCATTCGCACCAGGGCGACATCGTAGATGGCGCAGCGCCACATCATGCGACTCGATGCGAATGAACGATCCGCGAATGCAAACGCCGCCCGCCGGAGCACTTTGGCCCAGGACCACCACATGCGGGTTGGCGATAGTAATGGGCGTCTCTAGTGCTATATCTCCCGCCACTCGAAACACAACTATACGTCGCCCCCGTGCTTCCAGTGCGGCGCGTAACGTCCCTGGCCCTCTATCCGCCAATGAGCTGACCATATACGCCATATCTGGCGGCTGTGTATAACCACGCTGTACGCGTTGTATGCACCAGGATCGCCTCAACCCATCCACATCTTCTATATGCAGATATTGTACCTTCATCGCCTCAATCTGCGTCTCGCTGCTGTCTACGAGCACGATTGCCTTGCCCGTATGAGGAGCATAGCCAATGCAACTGTAGCCGCTCCCATCCCGCACTTGGCCTTCGACTGTTTCATGCAATGCGCTCATTGTTGGCAATTCCGGCTGTCCATCTATCATATCCACACAGAATACAGCACGCACATCAGTTGGCGGTCAGCTCAAACGACGCTGCGGTGTTGCGGCTGTCTGTCGAAAACATGCCGTGGTATCCGTTATATGGCACATCGGATACAGTTTGATCTACTCCCACTTGCGCGCCATTGTAAAAGAGCTGTACCGTATTTCCTGAGCAACGAATCTCCACGTCTGCCCCCGCAGCATATGCTGCCGCAGTATCTATGAGCGATGTGGTCGTGCCACCAACGATCTTGATCAGCGCCGCATTCGTTCCATCGTGTGTGGCGATGAGGCCATTTTGCGGATTGGATGGATCATCCACGCGCACGAAAACACCCGCTTCCGTATTTCCTGTGATCGTCCATCCGGCCTTGCAGATGACGTTGGCGTCTCGCGCCTTTACATACGCGAGCAATTCTGAGGTTGTCAGGGGCTTGATGCTCAAGTTATCCAAGTAGCCCGTGTTTGTATCCCCGGAGATATAAACGCGCATCAGGGCTGGATTGCCCGTAGCGCGAGATGTGACTTTGTGCTCTGTCCATGCCGCCTGTGCGCTCACAGAAGCAGATAGCCGCAGATTGCTCCAGACGGTCCACGTCAGCGTGCCCGTCCCGCGCTTCATCCACCCATCGACTGCATACCACATCCCCGTCGTGGATGCCCACGAATACTCCATCCGCTTGCCGCCACCTGCGCCCACGACGGTTCCCTGGAGCGCATAGCTACCTGTGTGCTTGTCTGCACCTTGGGAGGCGATGGTCACGGACTGCTCGACCCAGCCAGTGGTGGCATCCGCCTCATTCCCTGCCGGGTCGCTGGCCGCGTTGCCATCGTCGTGGATCTCTGTGCCTGGATTGGGTGTGTTGAGCGCAGATCCGCCAGAAATAGTCCATGTTGCGCCAGTGAGCGGCGAGGGCAACGCTCCGTCTCCAAACGCACTAAAATCGAGATTGATCGGCAATATACCCCCTCCGCCCATCAGCAGCAGCAGCGTTCTACGGATGTCCATCGCCGCACCTCTCAGTTCCCCTAATCATCCTTGCGGCCCTAGCCCAGCCCAATGAAGCCGACGCGCAGTCGCACACCGCTGGCTGTGAAGGTACCGGCGCCTCGAGCCACACCGGCCACATAGATCGAATGGCCTGAGCTCGGCTGCATGATGACGCCCATCCCTGTGTCGCTGAGCTGCTTGATCGCCTGCTGATTGTTGATGTAATCGTTATAGTCAGCGGCCAGGATAGGCACCTCGGTCAGGATCTCGCGGGCAACCGCGTCGCTCGGTGAGAATGCCGCATTCTCTGTGCCGATCGACTGATCGGATCGCAGGAACAGGAGATCTATCGCTATGCCCTGATCGTCCTCGTCGATCAGCTGCAGGCTGTATAGCACCGCTGGTCGACCATGGCGGCACACGTTGGCCAGCTCCTGCCGGTCGAACAGGACGTCGCCGTCGGCATACGCATCGGTGTCTAGTGTCAGCGTGATCTCGACCGGATCCGGCCCAATCCAGAATGTGTTGTTCTGCTCTGCTGTTGCCATCCTATCCCTCCATCAGAACGCCGCGGTCACCATACAGTCGCAACCGTCGTGTGCCGGTGCGTGCCCAATGTTGTGCCCGGGATTGAGCGGATAGTCCGCGCCCTCGGGCTGAAAATCCACGCCTGCCGGCAAGAAAAACTCTTGCACTCCTACCACCTGCCCGTCGAGCTGCGTGCAGTACGGGCAGCTCTCTCCAAACGCGCGCCATCGCACCTTGACAAACCCGGCGCCCACGTACAGGAACTTGGCCAGTGCGTTGCCAAACCGCACGCTCTCATTCTGGGCCTCAAGCACGGCCCGCTGATCGGGCCAGCCCTCCAGGAGCAGCACGACCGCCTGCGCCGGATCTTCCCCGCTCGCGATCGCCTTGTCGATCGTCTCGCGGATCAGCATCCGCGACGTCGCGCCGTGCCGTGCCGCGTGCGCAGCCAGGTAACTGTGGATCCAGTCCTGCACCTCTGGCGTCAGGCCGTCCTCACTCAGCGGCTGCTCGTTGATCTCATCTCCAACCGCCGCACTGACCAGCTCGCCGTAGGAGGTCGCTACGGGCGCGACCTGGTCGTATACGAACCGGCCGTGCTCCTCATAGAAGCCCTCGAGCCATAGGTCGAACTCGGCATGGGAGCGCTTGGCCAGCATCTTGCTCGCAGCATTGCCGACGTCGTTGCGCTCCCGTCTCAGGACCCGGGCCAGCACGTCCGCATACACCGAGCGGTTCGCCTGCTCGAGGCGGTGCCTGTGCAGCGCAGAGCGTCGAGATCGCGCCTCCAGGTCGACCGCAGGTGCGGTCACGTCTCGCGGCCGCTCTGCGCTCCGCAACCCTTCCCCGGCGCTCCCGGCCGGGATCATGTTCAGGGGCACCAGGTACACGTCCCCGCCCGCGATCGGATTCTGGTTCTCGAACTCGCGGATGTCATTGGCGCTGAGCCAGCCATTCTGCCGGCCGGTCGCATAGGCCTGATACCGCGCTGCAATGTCTCCCCTCAGCAGCGCATCCACCAGGTGCTCGGCAAAGAGCGACTGCCGCTCCGTTGGCGTGAGCAAGGTTCGCCAGATCTCCTGTTCCCAGCGCACCAGCCAGGGCCTCAGCGTGTGCATCACGAACTCGATGCTCTGATGCTCGATATTGCCAAAGGTCGCACGATCGAGGTCGGCCAGCATGTGCGGCGGGATCCGGAACATCCGCGCGATCTCGTTGAGCTGAAACTTGCGCGTCTGCAGGAACTGCGCGCTCTCTGGG
>CAYOBT010000017.1:0-16148 GCA_964402205.1 uncultured Anaerolineales bacterium | reverse complement strand
GGAAGGGGATCGAGCCCAGCGGCCTCAAGCACGGTAGGATAGACGTCGGGGCTGCTGACGGGGACGCGGCATTCGCTCCGTGGAGCGACGACGCCAGGCCATCGCACAATCCACGGCTCACGCGTCCCACCTTCGTACATCCAACCCTTGCCCTCTGAGAGTGGGGCGTTGCACGTGGGCGATCCCTCGGACGTCGCAAGGCCTCCGTTGTCGGACGTGAACACGACCAAGGTGTCATCGGCGATGCCTTCCTCATCGAGCACAGCCAGCAACCGCCCCACATTCTCGTCGAGGCTCTCGACCATCGCTGCGTAAACGGGATCGGATTGGATGAGCCGTCGTCGAACCCGCAGATGCCTTTTGTGGTCGCAGGGAAAGTGCTCTCCTTCCTCGAATGCCTGCATTTGGTCTAGCCCAAGCGCCTTGGCCTTCTCTTCATACTTGGCGATCTTGTCAGGCTTGGCCTGGATGGGCGTGTGTACGGCATAGTACCAAAGGTTGAGAAAGAACGGGCTACCATCGTTGCGACGGATCAGCGCAATGGCCTCGTCCGTCAGCCTATCCGTCAAGTAGGTACCCTCAGGGCTGTCGCTCATCGTAGGCAACCCCCACGGGCTAAAGTAGCCGTGCTTGGGCGCACCCCACTCGCAGCCGGCTATGTTCACATCGAACCCGTGCCGCTTGGGAAAGTAGGGCTCTGCCCCCAGGTGCCACTTGCCCACGTGCCACGTCGCGTACCCGCCTTTTTTGAGAGCGCGCGCCAAGCTGGTCTCCGTCAGAGGAAGGTGGTCCGTGTAGGGCACCTCCAACAGCCGTCCGCTAGAATGGGCCCCGATCCAGTCCGTGACGCCGACCCGAGCCGGATAGCGCCCCGTTAGCAGACTGGCACGCGTCGGCGAACAGACGGGGCAAGCAGCGTAGGCGTCGGTGAAGCGCATGCCCTGGGCACGGAAACGATCGAGGTTCGGGGTCTCGTAAAAGGTGCTGCCATAGCATCCTAGATCGCGCCATCCCAGGTCGTCGATGAGGATGAGGATGATGTTGGGGCGGTTCACGTGGGTGTTTCCTTTCGTCGTGGCACGCCGGCCCTGCGAAGGAGAGCTTGTCGATCACGAGCGGGCATGCTAGGATGCGCGTCGCGTCACAGGGGCTCCAAGACGATCTTGACAGGGCGGAGGTGCCAAGCCATGCGCGTCATCGCTATTCTAGCCGATAGCTTCCGCTATGACCACCTGGGCGCTAACGGCAACGACTGGATCCGCACCCCAAATCTCGATGCCTTGGCCGCGCAGGCTGTGCGTTTCTCACGCTTCTACGTCGAGGGCCTGCCCACGCTGCCCGCTCGCCAGGCCTACTTCACAGGTCGATACACCCTACCCTTCCGCTTCTGGCAGTCGCCAGAACCCAATGACCCCTTGCTGGCCGAGCATCTTTGGGACCAAGGCTGTGCTACAGCGCTCGTGACGGACACCTATCACATGCACAAGCCCGGCATGACCTTTGGCAGAGGCTTTGACCATGTCCAGTTTATCCGCGGGCAAGAGTACGATCCGTGGCTTGGGGACGCATCGCTGCCTATCGATGACGAGCGGCTTCACCGGTATCGCGGCAATCCCGAGATCGACGAGCTATGGCGGCCTCGCTTTCGTCAATACCTGCGCAACATCCAAGTGCGACAGACCGAGCGCGATTGGTTTGCGCCTCAGGTCGTGGAAGCCGCCATCGCATGGCTGGAGCGCAACCAGGATCGCCCCGACCTGTTTCTATGGGTAGACCTTTTCGACCCGCATGAGCCATGGGATCCGCCCGCCCCCTTCGATACGCTCTATGACCCCGATTATCGGGGGCAGGTGTTGATCGATCCCATTCCCGGGTCCGTGGGAGGCTATCTCACGCCAGAAGAGGTGCAGCATGTGGCAGCCCTTTATGCGGGCGAGGTCAGCTTTGTCGACAAGTGGATCGGCGTGCTACTAGAAGCCATCAAGGCGCTGGACATGTGGGATGACACGCTGCTGGTCTTCACGAGCGATCACGGCGAGCCGCTGGGAGAGCGGCAAGTCGTACGCAAGGCGTGCCCGTGGCCCTACGACGAGATGTCGCGCGTGCCATTGCTCATGAAGCTGCCCGACGGCGAAAGGGCAGGCACCGTGGTAGACGCCTTTGCGCAGAGCCCCGACCTAGCGCCAACGATCTGCGATGTCCTCGGCGCGCCTCCTCTACCCGGCGCGCATGGGCACAGCCTGCTCCCGCTTGCACGTAGGCAGGTTGATCGCATACGCGATGCCGCCCTGAGCGGATGGCACGGGTCTTCCTGGTCACTGCGCGACGACGAATGGAGCCTCTATCTCTGGCTGGATGACTACCCAGCCCGATCTTGGGACGCCGTTCAGCCGGGCACGCGTGCTCTCTACCGGCTACAGGACGACCCCGGCGAAAAGGGCGACGTCGCCGAGCTACATCCCGGCGTCGCAGATCGCCTCGAGCTGCAGCTCAGAAGATGGATCGCGAGCTTGAGCTGGGAGTAGCGTCAATCCTACAACGCGCCGCGCGTGCTGACGGGGGACAGCATGACTCACGACCATACGCTTACCAAGGCCCAGCGGCTCAGCCGCATGAGCTATCTCTTGCATCGCAACCCGCACGGACTGACCGTGCAAGAGCTGGCTAGTCTCTGCAACGTCTCGGCCAGGACCATCCAGCGGGACATTCGTGACCTGGACGATCTCGGCATACCCGTGTGGGACGATGAGGGCGCCCCTCCGCGCTATGGGATCATCGAGGGTTACTACCTGCCACCCGTGCGCCTGGAGCTGGACGATGCGCTGGCGCTCTACCTGGCGGCGCGGTTACTGGCGCGCTATGCTGATAGCTTTGATCCCCATATCGTCCACGCTCTGGCCAAACTCTCCACTGTGCTGCCCGGGGCCATCGCCGAGCACGTTCAGTCCACAGCGACTAGCTTGCTCGAACGCCCGCATGACCACCACCGGTGTCGCATCCTCAGCACACTGGCCCTCGGATGGGCGACGCGTCGCCAAGTGAGCATCTGGCACCGATCGAGTACGGGAGAACACCAGCACCAGTACACGGTCTGTCCCTACTTTATCGAGGCGTCGGCTGTGGGCAGTGCGACGTACCTTATCGGTCATGCCAGCTACTTTGATCGGGTCACCACCTTCAAGATCGAGCGCATTGCCGAGGCCAAGCTCCTCGATGAGCAGTTCCAGGTACCAGAGGAATTCGATCCTCACAAGCTTCTGGAGAGCGCGTGGTCCATCATGTATGGGGACGATCTTCAAGAGGTGGTCCTGCGATTTGCCGCGACCAAGACGCGGCGCGTCAAAGAGAACCGCTGGCACGTATCGCAGGAGATCCACGACCTGCCGGATGGCGGCTGCCTGCTACGTCTGTGGATCGCCCAGCCCATCGAGATGAGCTACTGGATCCTAGGCTGGGGAGGTGACGTGGAAGTGCTCGCCCCGGAGGAACTCCGGCAGCATATCGCCCAAGAGGCTCAGCAGATGGCTAGCCTGTATCGACAAACCGCCCAGGGCAGCTCGGGCTAGGTTAGGAACCTACCAGCTCCCACGCACGCGCGCTCGCGCACAACTAGTCCACGCGAGCGATAACACCCTTGAGATAGGCGCCCTCGGGAAACGTCAACAGGACGGGATGGTCGGGTGACTGATGGAGGCGCTCGAGGATACGCACCTCGCGCCCCACGTCGACGCTGGCCCCAAACAGGACCTTCTGAAAGAGATCCTCCGAGACGCGCCCGCTGCACGAAAAGGTCGCCAGGGTGCCCCCTGGCCGCAGCAACGCCATGCCCAGCATGTTGATATCCTTGTACCCACGGGTCGCCGCCGGAACATCGCGCTGGGAGGTAGCGAACTTGGGCGGGTCCAGAACGACGAGGTCGTACCGCTCGCCACCATCGCGCATGTCGCGCAGCACTTGAAAGGCATCGCCCACAACGTAGCGATGCGTGGCAGAGCCCGCCGTGTTCAGCCCGTTCAGGACAACGTGCGCCTCGGCTTGGGCTAGCGCATCCGCCGAGCTATCCACGTGGACGACTTCGCGCGCGCCCGCCATGGCGGCCGCGATGCCAAAGCCGCCCGTGTAGGCAAAGACGTTTAGCACACGGGCATCCTTTGCATAGGCGCGGAGCCGTCGTCGGTTCTCCCGCTGGTCCAGGTAGAATCCCGTCTTGTGCCCCTCGCGCAGATCGATCAGCCAGCGGACGCCATGCTCCAGGATCTCCACCGCAGGGGGCGGTGCTTTGCCGAGAATCGGGCCCGTCGTCTCGTCCAGACCCTCGTGTCGACGGACATCGACGTCGCTTCGCTCATAGACCCCGCGGGCGCCGGTCAGCTCGAGAGCTGCCTGGGCCAGACCGACCTTGCGCCGATCCACGCCCGCGGTCAGCGCCTGCAACACCAGCCAGTCCCCATAGCGGTCGAGCATCAAGCCGGGCAAGCCGTCAGACTCGGCATAGACCAAGCGGCATGCCGTGACCTCGTGCCTGCTAACCAGCGAGTCCCGCCTACGGATAGAAGCTCCCAAGAGCTCATGCCACAGAGAGTCATCCAGAGGACAAGATGGATCCCAGCTTACCAGACGGACACGTATCTGCGAGTGCCGATTGTGGTACCCAAAGCCCACGAGATCACCACGATGATCGAGTACGCGCACTGCCTCGCCGGGATCGGGGTTGCCGGTAGCCCGCGCGATGGCTCCGGAGAAGATCCAGGGATGGCGGTTGCGAGCGCTCTTGTCACGGCCCGGTTTCAGGATGACATCGCAGTCCACTTGCACCTCTGTTCTAGGCCTCGTCACGCACGACCCGTACTTGCAGCACCCGCACCGTCCCGCCCGTGATCGCCGCATCCGACGCCAGACGCTCACCCACAGCCCAGAGGATCGCTTTGCCAGCGACCAGAAGCGGTACGCTATCGCGTAGACGCCGCGGTATGCGCCTGTCGACGAACAGATCTTGCAGCGACTGGGTACCATCCATCCCCAGCGGCCGCAGCCGATCGCCAGGGTGGCGCGTTCGCAACGCCAGCTCCTTGGGCAACAGCGATGCATCCAGGTGCGCCAAGAGCGTGTCGGAGGAGCGGCGCCAGTCAGCCGGCAGGTCCGCAGCTGCCAAGGTGCGCATCTCCAAATGCCAGTCGCAGCCCAAGGGTTGGACCACGCCGGGCCAGCCGAAGGTCACAGGCTCGTCGCATGCCAGCAGTGGGCGCCAGACGTGGGCTTCCGACCAATCGCCTCGCCCGATACAGAGAGCATGGTAGCCAAGCTCTGCTCTCACGCCCGCGGGCAACATGGCGACGCTTCCCACCTGACCCTCGGCGACAAGCCCCTCCACAGCAACCACGTGGCGCCACCCCAACTCTACCCGTGATCCGGTCACCTTGGCATACGCACGTCGAACGAGACGCCTCACCAGGGCGAGATGCTCCCTTTCCAGAGCTTGGAGATCCAGAAGCACCCGCTCCTCAGAAGCCTCACGCACGCAACGCGACCAGGCCTCGCCCGTCAACAGCGCGAAGAGATCGTCTTCGGCAGCCAGAATCTCCGCCGTGCGCCCGACGCTCTGGACGAGCGACGGCACACGCTCCTCGATCATGGGAATGACGCTGTGACGGAGCCAGTTGCGCGGGGTTCCCTCGTCCCTATTGCTGGCATCGCGGATGGGGACCAGTGCGTTTCTCTGGCAGTAGGCCTCGATCTCGTGACGAGTAATGGAAAGAAGCGGTCGGACAAGCTGCAGTCGCTGACTCCCGCCGACGGTGCCTTTGTCAAACACCGGATCAAGTGGAGCAACGGCACGCATGCCACTGAGCCCACTCGCGCCCGAGCCGCGGAAAAGGCGCAAAAGCACGGTCTCTAGCTGATCATCGGCATGGTGTGCCACGGCGATGGCCCGGCAGCCCTGCTCCCGAGCCACGCGAGCTAGGAAGCTGTAGCGTGCGCGACGAGCCGCTACCTCCACCGAATCGCCCCACTCCACCGCGAGCGCTGGCACGTCCAGCCGTTCCGTCACGTAAGGCAGGCCCCAGGCCTCGCAGAGCTGCCTGACATGAGTAGCCTCATCCGCGCTCGTGCTACGGATGCCATGGTCCAGGTGCGCGGCCAGAAGCGCGATGCCCAGACGTTGCCGCAAAGCGCACAGGACGTGCGCCAAGCACAGCGAATCCGGCCCGCCAGAAAGAGCGACTAGGAGACGATCATCCTCTGCCAAGCCCACGTGCGATATCAGATCTCGCAGATGCGAACCCAGCTCTTGCGCTAGCGGATCCATGGCCCCTCCCCAAGCCATTGTAGACCACGGGGAGTCGTGCCTCAAGCACCGCTCCCACTGCACCGGAGAGACAGCAGAGGCAGCACCAGGTTCGGGCGTCGTGCCACATCGAGCAGAATGCCAAAGGTGTGCGTCAGGACTTGGGCGGGAGGATCGCAGCTAGGATCTGACGGAGCTTTCAGCTGCACCAGTGCGGCGTAGCTACCGACTTGCAGGTCACCGGCTTCCACGGTAACGGTCACCGCTGACACACCCTGCGCCTCGGCGGGAGCCACGGTCAACCAAGACGCATTCTCAGTGAGCGTCCACGCCGTGCCACACGTGCGGTCATTGGCAACCGTGGCGCGCGCCGTCAGATGAGGATCATCCCGTGTCACATACCAGTGAGCCTCTGCGAGATCGGTGCGGAGGGGAAAGCCGCCGCCACCGGACGTGTAGGCAGCCCGGAGACGGTCCGCATCGCCCGCCACAGCGTACGACGTGCGCTGATCATAGACGTAGGTCAGGTCCTTTAGGTGAGACACCCTGGTGACAACGCTGTACGACCCTAACCCGACGAAGCCATGATACAGGTGGGCGGCATCTATCCAGTTCGCCGTGAACTGAGGGTCAGAGGCGATCCACCCCACATCGGGGTAGTACGCCTCCACCCAAACATGGGCCGCGCCGTGGACACTGTCCCATGGCGGCCCGGTCAGGTCACTGGGCAACATGGCGCCCTGGACATACCTGGCAGGAATGCCCGCCGCTCGCAGCAAGGCACAGGTTAGGGTGGCGAATCCATCCCGTTCGGCGACACCCGTGTCGAGCACACTGAGGGCATCGTTGTCGGTGCAACCCTCCCCATAGCGCGTGTGAGCTCTCACCCACGCGATAGTGCGCACAAGAGCCACATCCTCTCGCGAAATGCCCGCCACTAGAGCCGCCGCCTGTGTCGCGATCGCAGGGGCATCGGACTGAATCCAGCCTGGCTGTGGCTGGAGCTCGTCCAGCGCCTCCTGCGGCAAAGCGTCCCGATCGAGCGGATACGGCACGTCGGTCGCGAGATCGGAGCGGGCGACAACCCTCAACACAGTATACTCATCCGTGGCACCGATGCTCTCCTGATGAAAGTTGGCCGTGCTGTAGGTCCGAACAGTGCCATCGGCAAGTCTGGGCGTGATACGGTACGTGGAGGTCATGACGCCCGTATACGTCTCAACGGCTAGCAGAGCCTCGTCCAGCGTTTCCCGCGATTGACCCGCTCCGGCAGAAGGATCGCAATGGGATCGCACTGGAGTCTCTGTGGAGACATCAGGACCCCCTTGGACATCAAACGGAATGAGGAGCAACCACAAGCAGGCGAAAAAGGATAAGAGGAGGAGTATCCCTCGGGCGTCGCGGAGCGGTGACGTCCGAGCGATGCCGCCGAGCGTCGCACCAAGCGAACGCCAGCGGACCGAGCTCCTCCTCAAGGGGGACATGGCCAAGATGCGCTCATGCCCATCAGCTATAGCATACACAAGACGCGAAGCCCATACGTAAAGGCAAAGTGAAAATCGTACCATAGCCGATCCTGTGTCAAGCAAGAGCGCCGGCGCGTTGGGCGCCGGCGCTCGTCCAGTCCTGTTTCGTCCTGAAGCTACGAGAGCCCGCGGATTACGCCGTTCTCGTCCATGTCGATATCCATGAAGGCTGGACGCCGTGGCAGGCCCGGCATCGTCTTCATCTCACCGCATAGCGGATAGAGGAAGCCAGCCCCCACGCTCGCCCGGATGTCCCTGATCGGCAGGCGCCATCCCTTTGGCACACCCTTGAGCGAAGGATCGTGGCTCAGCGAAAGGTGCGTCTTGGCCATACACATGGGCAGGTTGTCGTAGCCCAAGTCCGTGTACTGCTTGACTTTGGCCTCGGCGTCTGGCAAATAGTCCACGCCATCGGCCCCATAGACCTGAGTCGCGATGGTCTCGATCTTTTCCTTGATCGGAATATCCAGCGGGTACAGGAACTTGAAGTCGCTCGGCTTGTCGCAAGCGGCCAGCACGGCCTCAGCCAGATCGCGCGCCCCGGCGCCACCTTTGGCCCAGTGCTCACTAGGCACCGCGTCCTCGGCGCCCGCGTCGATGGCAATCTTGCGAACGAGCTCGATCTCCTTGTCCGTGTCCGTGGTAAAGCGGTTGATGGCCACAACCACGGGGACGCCGAACTGACGTGCGATGGCGACATGGGCCCGCAGGTTCGCGCACCCCTTTTCGAGGTACTCGAGATTCTCCTGCGTCAGCTCCTCAGGCATCGGCTTACCCGCCACGACGCGTCCCAGACCACCATGCATCTTGAGCGCGCGGACTGTGGCCACCATCACCACGCAGTTGGGAATGAGGCCTGTCACACGGCACTTGATGTTGAAGAACTTTTCCATGCCGATGTCAGAACCAAACCCAGATTCAGTCACGACATAGTCAGCGAGCTTGACGGCGACCTGGTCGGCGATGGCCGACGAGTTCCCATGGGCAATGTTGGCGAACGGGCCCGCGTGCACAAAGGCGGGCGTCCCCTCTAGCGTCTGCATGAGGTTCGGCATGAGCGCATCGCGCATCAGAACCGTCATGGCCCCTGCCACGCCCAGATCGTCCGCGGTGATCGGATTGCCGCTGTTGTCGGTTGCCAGGGTGATGCGTCCGAGCCGCTCACGCAGGTCCTTCCAGCTTGTGGCCAAGGCAAGAATCGCCATCACTTCGCTGGCTACGGTGATGTCGTATCCCGTTTCGCGGATGACGCCATTGCGCTTGCCACCGAGACCGCTGATGATCTCGCGCATGGCCGCGTCCTCGACGTCGACCACCCGGTTCCACAGGATCGAGTAGGGGTCGATGTCTAGACGCTTCAGGTCCACGCGCTCGAGCGCTCGATCGCTGAGGCGTCTTTCGTGCATCATGCGGCTATCCAGCGCAGCAGCGGCGAGGTTGTGGGCCACGCCAACCGCGTGGATGTCCCCAGTGAAGTGGAGGTTAAAGTCCTCCATCGGGATGATCTGCGAGTAGCCCCCGCCAGCAGCGCCTCCCTTGATACCAAAAGTCGGGCCCATCGATGGCTGCCGAATGCAGGTGAACACGTTCTTGCCAAGCTGGCTACCCAGTGCCTGACTCAGGCCAACCGTGGTCGTGGTCTTGCCCTCGCCCAGAGGCGTCGGCGTGATGGCTGTGACATCGATGTACTTGGCGTTGGGCTTGTCCTTCAGGCGCTCCACAACGTCGAGGTGGACTTTGGCCTTGTACCAGCCATAGGGCTCCAGATCACTCTCGGCGAGGCCTACCTTCTTGGCGATGTCCAGAATCGGGACGATCTCCGCCTCTTGCGCAATCTGTAGGTCCGTCTTCATGGGTCCCTCCTATGCTCTCCTTGGCGCTTCCCCTCCGCGTCGAGGGTGCCGCTCACCGCCCTCGCAGTCACTGTACTAGAGGCCATGCTGTCGCTTGGCCGCCGATACCACATTCATCATCAGCATCGCGTTGGTCATGGGGCCGGTTCCTCCCGGCACCGGCGTCACATACGAAGCCACCTCCATCGCGGCTTCAGAGTCCACATCCCCGACAAGGCTATCCTCCACGACGTTCGCCCCAAAGTCAATCACCACCGCGCCCGGACGGATCATATCGCCGGTGATGATGGAAGGGCGCCCTACAGCCGCAACGACGATATCTGCACGTCGCGTTTCCTCGCCGAGGTCCGGCGTCCGCGAGTGGCAGATGACAACCGTCGCATGCTGATGTAGCATGAGCATCGCCATGGGACGCCCGACAATGTTGCTGCGCCCCACCATCACAGCGCGCTTGCCCTTCAGCTCGATGCTATAGCGCCTCATGAGCTCCATGCCACCTGCGGGTGTAGCCGGCGAGAAATAGTCGCCGCTGTTTTGGAACAGACGGCCGGCGTTGACGGGGTGGATGCCATCTACGTCCTTGCGCGGATCCAGCGCGTCCGTCACGACCTCCTGGCTGAGGTGACGCGGGAGGGGCATCTGCACAATGACCCCGTGGATGCCCGCATCGTTGTTGAGCCCATCCAAGGCGCTCGCGAGGGCCTCGCTTGTGGTGCTATCTGACAGCGTATCGAGTCGGAATGTGACGCCAACGCGCTTGCAGATCTTTCGGATCTGGCCTACATACCAAGCTGACGCCGGATCCTCCCCTACCTGCACGACTGCCAGCGCCGGCACGACGCCAGCCTCGGCCATCTCTGCGATCTCGATCTTGAGCTCGGCCTGGATGGTCTTGGCAACTGCTCGTCCGTCCAGAATCTCCGCCGTCATGGCTCCACACTCCTCATTCAGCGGTCCATCAGCCCTTGATTGCCTCCGCCACGATGGCCTGGACGCGATCCTTGGTACGCGTGCACTCTTCGGTCATGGCCGAGATCCCATCGCGGGTGGCCTGTACATAGGCGGTATCGTCGATGCTTGACAGGTTGATCTCCACGTTCAGCAGGGCCGCATGCATGGCGGCCTCGGCCAGTAGCGCCCCGACCCCAGCGTCGCTCACTGCCCAGCGGTTGCCCATCTCTGCGGCCGGCAACGCCAGCTCGACAACCTTGCTGCAACTCTTTGCGATCTCTAGGGGGACCTCTGCCGCGTGCCGTAGGGCAGCCTGCATGGCCTCCTTGCGGTTTGCCTTGGCCTCCTCGGTGCCACGCGGCATGCGATAGGCCTCCATGACGTTGGCATAGGCCTGCGTGTCCGCCTCCAGCAACTCTGCGATACGCGACCGCAGCGCCTCAGAGCGCTCCAGAATCTCCTCCAGCGGCTCCCAGGACTCCTCGTAGCCCTTTTTACCAATGGTCAGATTGCATACCATGCTCACCAATGCTGCGCCCAAAGCGCCGCCCAAAGCCGCCCCCGATCCACCACCCGGCACCGCATCCTTGGACGCCAATGCATCAAGAAACTCACTGACCTTCAGATCGGTGAACACGGCTCTGGCTCCTCTCTGGTCACGCGTGCGCGCTAGTACTCGGGCGGCAGCTCGTCGAGCTCGGCCATGCTAAAGACAGGGCCATCGATGCACACATACTTGTGGCCAACGTTACACCGACCGCACTTGCCAACGCCACACTGCATCCGATTTTCCAACGATGTGTAGATGGCCTCGCGTGCGAACCCGAGCTCCAGGAGCACGGGCAGTGTGAAGCGAATCATAATCGGCGGCCCGCAGATGACGGCCACGGCATTCTCGGCAGACGGGGCCAGGTCCTGAACGGCCTGCGGCACAAAGCCGACTTGGCCATCCCAGCCAGGCACCGGCGCGTCGATAGTCAGCAGGACGTCCACATCATTCCGAGCCTCCCAAACCGCCAGATCCTCGCGATACAGGAATAGCCCAGGCTCACGGACGCCATAGACCACGCTGAGTTTGCCAAAGCGCTCGCGCTCGTCTTCCTGCATCATCTCGATCAGCAAGCTGCGCAACGTGGTGAACGCAAAGCCGCCACCGATGACAACGATATCCCGTCCCGCAAAAGCATCGAGAGGGAACCCGTTGCCCAGAGGCCCCCGCATGCCGATGACGGCATCGGGCGCCAGACTGTGCAGCCGCGACGTAACGCGGCCGATGCGCTTGACGGTAAACCGCACAAAACTCTCTTCCGCCGGCGCGGAGGCGATCCCAAAGGGCGCCTCGCCTTCGCCGACGATCGAAAGCTCACAGAACTGGCCCGGCACAAAGCGGAACGGCTCTGCCCCGCCGTTCGTAGGGACCAGATCAAAGCTCTTGATCTCGCGGTCATCCGTCTCGTCGATGATGCGCAGAATCTTCATGCTGCGCGGAACATAGATATTGTCAGCACACCGGCAAATGTGAGGTTGACCCGCGCTCACGATGCACTCTCCTCGGCCTCCACACGCGCCGCTTCTCGCACGCGAGTCAGCACGCGCCGGATGTCCAGGTTGACAGGGCAGTTGACCACACAGCGTCCACATCCGACGCAGCCATAGGCGTCTACGTTCTCAGGAAGGTAGCTGAACTTGTGCATGATGCGCTGCCGCCACCGCGCTCCCTGATCTGGTCGCGGGTTGTGTCCAGAAGCATGCAGCGTGAACCCAGCATACATGCACGAGTCCCATGCCCGCACGCGCTCCCCGCCTCCGGCCAGCGCTCGATCCTCAACCGCAAAGCAATGGCAGGTCGGACACAGGTAGGTACACGTGCCACAGGCCAGGCAAGTAGCCGCAATGTCTTGCCAGACCTCGTGGTCCCACAGGCCTTCCAGAGCGTCCTCGATGCCTACCAGGCGTTCCATGGGCCGCAAAGCTGCCTCCGCAGCCGTCTGCGTCTCCTTGGCAAGCCACTGGTGCTCGTCGTCAACCTCCACCAGGGGCAACTCCTGGGCAAGCTCCGCGCCGCGTTCGGTCACGATATCCACAAGATACATGTCACCGGCCGTGCGGAGGAGCAGATCGGAGCCGGCTGGGTCATAGGGCCCGCTGTCAAGGGCTCCGCAGAAGCAAGTGCTGCGAGGCGTCTCACAAGCGAGGCCCACCACCACAATCCCGTCACGCCGCTCGGCATAGTAATGATCACGGCACACGCCGTCTACCATCACCCGATCGACCATCAGGCGTGCGCGAGCATCACACGGACGCACGGCAAAGAGCATGGTCTGCCCGCTGGGAGGATCGGTCACCGTGATGGTGTTGTGGTTGTCACGACGCCGAGCGTACGTCAGCAACTGCTCCACCTGAGGCAGGTAGACACTCTTGAGCGAGTGCTTGGTGTTGCCATAGTCGAGGACGACGGATGCGACGTCGTCCACGTCCTCGAACCGGACCTCTCGTTCGCGGCGAACGGGCGCGATCACGCGCCAGCTCTGCATCCACGCCTGCAGCGCCCGCAGAAGATCCTCTCGCGAGAGCATGCCCTGCGTCATCTGGCCCTCAGAGGACAAAGTCATTGTAGTCATCCTGGCGATAGGTGGTGAGAGGCGGCCGTGCCTCTGGATCCTCTCCCGCCACATAATCGTAGAGCTCGGCCACATCCGAGACGAGCTTGTCGAGCATCAGGCGCAAGTCCACGCCCTGCGGACAGGCTCGCGAGCACGCACCGCACGAGACACATCGACCCGCTAGGTGGAACGTCCGCACGATCTGGAAAAAGGCCACATCAGCCTGGTTCGCCGTCGGCGTGACCCACTGCGGATTGGTCTGCTCGGCAAAGCAGACGTTGCAGTAGCAGAAGGGACAGGCATTGCGACAGGCGAAGCAAAGATTGCACTTGGCGATCTCATTGGAAAACCGCTCCCACCGCTCGTCCGCAGTGAGCGCCTCCATCGCCTGCACGTGCGCAAAGCGATCCTCAGGGACAGTGTCCTCATGCTCAGGCCCCATGCGTAGGTCATAGACCTTTGGATCGCGGTAACAGCACGTCGCACATCCTGCGAACAGGACGTCCTGCACAGGAATCCGCTCGTCGCCGGCGACGAGCTCTTGGCCCTCCAGGACGACACCATCCAGCTCTTCGACGCTGCTCACGCCTAACCGCTCGCAGACCCGGCGGGGATCGATAACGCCATCGCATCCCACGCCCACGATGCGCAACCGGTCTCGCGTGAGCTGGCGCTCTTGCATGAGCCCCACCAGCGCTCGGGCATCGCACCCCTTGACCATGATGCCCACAGTCTTGTCACGATGGGGCCGCACATAGCGCGTCAGATTGTGCTCGCACGTCGGGTCCCAAATCAGCCGCTCGATATCTTCTGGACGCCGCACAAAGGCAGGCGCCGCCGTCAGCGGGAGAGTGCCTTGCTCCCAGCCGATGAACACATCGACCTCACCCGTCACCAGCCAATCCGCGAGAGCAGCGCGAATCTCCGGAGGCAGTCTCATGACGCCGCCTCCGTAGCCGTCGCTTCCTCGGCCGCCGACACCGAACCAGCGCGCATATTCAGCCTCTTGGAGGGGCCGAGGGCGCGCACCTGCTCTGTCACCTCCGTGACAACCTCTGCGAAACGTCCGCCCTCTGACGCCGAGACCCAGGAGAACTGAACCCGACCCGGCTCGATACCCAGGTAGATCAGGTACCGCTGCAGGAGGGCGAAACGACGCCGTGCGAACATGTTGCCCGCCAGATAGTGGCAGTCCCCAGGATGACACCCGGATACCAAGACGCCATCCGCGCCCTGACGCAACGCCGCTACGATGTGCATCGGGTTGACGCGCCCCGAGCATGGCACGCGGATGACGCGTATGTTGGGCGGATACTGGATCCGCGATGTGCCGGCAAGGTCGGCACCGGCATAGGAGCACCAGTTGCAGAGAAAGGCCAGAATCTTGGGCTCCCAGTTCTCTCGATCGGATGCTTCGGTCATGCCTGTCCTCTCACAGCCGGGGCGCTAGTAGGGCGAAACAAGCGCAGAGATCTGCGCCATGATCTGAACGTCATCGAAACCGTCCAGCGTGATGCAGCCAGAGCGACATCCAGCGACGCAAGCGCCGCATCCCTTGCAGAGCGCCGGATTGACCTGAGCGCAATCCTTCACGTTGCGTCGCGTCACTTCCTTGGTAACCAGCTCGATGGCCTGGTACGGACAGATGGACACACAGTCGCCACAGGCCACACACATGAGCTGATCTACGTGCGCCACGTTGCCACCGGACACCAACTCGTCCTGGGAGAGCACGGTGCACGCACGCGAGACCGCTGCGGCCGCCTGGGCAATGGACTCGTCCAAGAACTTGGGGCCGTGGGCCATGCCGGCCAGGTAGATGCCCTCCGTGGCAAACTCGACGGGACGCAGCTTCATATGCGCCTCGAGGAAGAACTGCTCCTCATTCAGCGGGACCTTGAGCAGTTCCGCGAGGTGTACGGCATCGGGGCGCGGACCAATGCCAACGCTGAGCACTAACGTGTTCGCCTCGATCGTGAGCGTGTCCTGGATTGCCGGATCAAACCCCTCCACGACCAAGCGCCCGTCGCGCCGTTCCACCAGAGGGGGATCCTCAAGCTCGTAGCGCACGAACAGCACACCCAGGTCCCGCGCTTGCCGGTAGTAGTGCTCTCGGTAGCCGTAGCTGCGGATATCCCTGTAGAAGATGATGACGTTGCTCTCAGGATCGCGCCTCTTGAGCGCGATGGCGTTCTTGAGTGCCTGAGAACAGCAGACCCGGCTGCAATAGGGATGCTCATCCGTCCGCGACTCGACGCACTGGATCATGACAACGGTGCCAGTGGCCTCTGCCGTCAGCTCGTCCGATGCCAGCGCTTCCTCGAGCTCGCGCTGGGTCACCACGCGGGGATCCTGCCCGTAGAGGTACTGGGACGTCTCGCGCTCCACGCCACCCGTGGCCACGATGATCACGCCATGATCCACGGTCACCTCGGTGGGGCCGCTACCATTCCCGCGGTGCCGAATCACGCTCCGGAAGTTGCCCACGAAACCGTCCACCTGCACGAGCTCTGCATGGGTGTGCACGGTGATGCTCGGGTTGGCCTGCACCTCCGCGATCATGCCATTCAGCGTATCCTGGATATGCCCGTTCCGCAGCGTCGCATGGAGATGACGCGCGTTGCCACCAAGCTGCGCTTCGCGCTCTACGATGTGCACGGGATACCCCTGCCCAGCGACCTCCAACGCCGCAGCCATGCCCGTCACACCACCGCCAATCACCAACGCGGCGTGCGTGACCGGTAGAGGCTGGCCGTGCAACGGCTTGTGGTGCACCGCGCGGCTGACAGCCATCCGCACCAGATCCTTGGCCTTCTCGGTGGCTCGCTCGGGCTCCCGCATGTGCACCCACGAGCACTGATCCCGGATGTTGGCCATCTGGAACAGGTAGGGGTTCAGGCCAACCTCACGGATGGTCTCCTGAAAAAGT
>CAYOBT010000016.1:0-16185 GCA_964402205.1 uncultured Anaerolineales bacterium | reverse complement strand
ACTGACCTAACGGTGCCGCTTGACCCTGCTTCGTCGCCGGCCGAAAACGCACAGCGCTATTTCCGACGGCATCAGAAACTGCAGGCGGCTCGCAAGCGCATCCCCCCGCTGATCCGGAAGGTTAGGATGCAGCTAGCCTTTCTTGAGCAAGCCGATGCCGACGCCGAAATGGCCACTTCCCGACCAGAGCTGGACGAGGTCGCCGAAAGTTTGCAGGAGGCAGGGCATGTTCGCAAGCGAGCGCGTCGCCATGCGTCGCCGGCTAGTGAGCCCCTGCGCGTGGATGCGCCCGACGGCGGGTTGATCCTCGTCGGCAGGAACAGCCGGCAGAACGATCTGGTGACCTTTCGTCTTGGCCGGCCCGATGATATCTGGCTTCACGCGCACGGAGTGGCTGGGGCGCATGTCATCTATCGCCCTGGAGGGGCGGTCGCCGAGCCGTCTGCCCTGGAGATGGCGGCACGGCTCGCCGCCTACCACTCTGCTGCCCAAGAGCAGCCGAGAGTGCAAGTAGACTATGCGGAGCGAAAGCACGTGAGAGCCATCCGGGGGGCGGGCCCCGGGATGGTCACGTACCGTCAGGAGCGAACCATCAACGTGGAGCCGATGGCGCCGTCTGAGGTAGGGGGTCTCTGAAAACGCATGGAGCCGATCACCGAGGAAGCGTTCCGCTTGCTCGTGGCCGAGGCGTTGGACGCTCTGCCTGACTGGGTGCAGCGCAAGCTAGACAACGTGGCGGTGCTCACGGCGGACTGGCCGACGCCAGAGCAGAGGCACAAGTCGGGAATCGTGCCTGGCCAGCTGCTGTTTGGCCTGTACGAGGGTGTTCCGACGACCCGTCGCGGTCGGGGTTACACCATGCTGCCACCCGACCGTGTGACCCTCTATCGTGGCTCTATGCTCACAGTGGCCCATAGCAGAGCCGAGCTCGTGGTTTTGGTACAGCGCACCCTGCTTCACGAGCTCGGTCATCATCTTGGATTCAGCGAAGAGGACCTCAAGAGTCTGGATCTCTAGGGCTTGTGCTACTCCTCTTCCTCCCGCGTAGGCGTCGGCATCGCAGCCTCGGGAATCTCGAGCTTGTCACGCTCTCTGGGGATCACGTGCGCGATGGCTAGCTCGCTCTTGGTCTCGTTTCCTGCTGCATCGTAGGCGATGGCATAGATGACGTGGGTCTCGGTATACTCGTCCCCGTACTGGATCACCTGCTGACCTGTGGACCAGGTGAGGGTGTACCCCGAAGCATGCGTGAGTTTCACTACGTCCGTGACGGTGATCAGTCCTCCCTGCTCGATCGTCTCACGATAGACGAGTTGATCGTCCTCGCGCAACACCTCCCTGCGCACTGTGCGCTCGCCATCGCTTTCCACGATGGGAGCTGGCAGATCGAACGATACACTAGGCCTCAGCAGCTCTAGCGTCCAGCGCAGCGTATACGGCGCGACCGTCGAAGAGCCCAAGAGCTCGTCGTTCATGTAGAACTCGACGCGGTCCATCACCTGGTTGTCCACGGCGCTGACCTGGATGTTGATCCACTCGTCTTTGCCCATGATGTAGGTGATCTGTTCGGTTTCGTCGGGATCGGGGTTCGGATTGATGACCGCAACCTCTGGCGGGGTGTTGTCGAGTCGCACGGCCATGGTAAACTCGCGGAGGCCAGCTCCGCTCATCGCCGAGAGCTTGAGCGTATACAGCCCATCGGCAAGCCCGGTGGTATCCAGATACTCCAAGACGCCGTTAGCGACGCTGTGCCCATGTTCGGGGCCGACAGGGATCCACTGGGCGGGATCCATCCCCTCGCCGACTTGGAGCCAATACCTCTGCTGCCCACCGACGCGGGCGTTGCCCTCGACAGGCACAATGCCGCCCACGCCTTGGAAAAGCTTGGGTGATGTGATGGAGAGACCGGCGCTGGTCAGGCTGGCCCCGTGGAGATCGCAGTACTCTGTGGGGGGCTGCGGGATTTCCTTCTCGCGCACCCAGTCCGCAGCGTCGGGCGGGTAGATCGAGAAAACCACCTCATCTACGTCGTTAGGTGGGCAGTCGATGGTCGCCAGTTTGCCGCTGGCCCGGCAGATGCGATAGATGCGGTGGATGTCGTCCGACTCGGTGGGCACGGTGCCCTCGACAAAGAGCTCCTGCTTGCGCCATGGTGAGGCATCCGTCGGTAGCTTGCCCGACTCACCATCGACCACGGCGGTTACCAAACCTTCTGGCCTTGCAAAGGGCTCCACCGGAAGACCCCTGTGCAGCTCGGTCATGACGCGCTGCCAGATGGGGGCTGCGGTGCGCGCGCCCGGCGCGTTCACCATTTCCTCGTTGTCGGCATTCCCGACCCATACGCCGACGACGTATTGCGGCGTATAGCCCACGGTCCAGCCATCACGAAAGTTGTTGGTGGAGCCTGTCTTGGCCGCCGCAGGCCTGTCCTCGAGCTCGAGGGCATTGTCGGGACCGAACGCGGCGATCCGAGCCTGGTTATCCGATAGGATATCGGTGATGAGATAGGCGACCTGAGGCTGGATCACTTGCTGGCGGAACGGCTGTTCATACTCGTAGAGCAACTGCCCATCGGGACCTGTGACGCGGAGGATGGCCACGGGATCCAGCTTGCGGAATCCGGGCTCCTGGCGCTCTACGGGGACAGGTATGCCACGCATCTGGCCGTTGTTATCGAATAGTGAGAAGGCATAGGCCATGTCGAGGAGCCGTACCTCACCGCCGCCCAAGGTCAAAGAGAGACCGTATTCGGAAACGGGATTGCGAAGCGTGGAGATGCCCATCGCATGGGCTGTATCTAGCACGCTGCTGAGGCCTACCTTGTGCATCATGGCGACGGCAGGCACATTCAGCGATCGTGCCAGGGCATCGCGCGCAAGGACCGGGCCAGTGAACGTTCGCATATAGTTCTCGGGCACGTAGGGAGGATGGGGATCGTTCGGGAAACTGGTGCGCACGTCCATGAGCATGGTGGCCGGCGTATAGCCCTGCATAAAGCCGGTAGCGTAGGTGAATGGTTTGAAGCTAGACCCCGGCTGTCGCGGCCGCAGCGCCATGTTGATCTGACCATCGATGTTGTCGTCCTCATAGTCCAGGCTGCCGACCATGGCCAGGATCTCTGCGCGCTTGGCGTCGAGGATGACAACGGCAGCATTGTGCGCGTTGTGCTTCTCCGCGATGCCGGCGATGTGCTCGCGCGCTGCTGTCTCTGCCATACGCTGCTTGTCTAGATCGATCGTGGTGATGACTTGGAGCCCGCCGCCGTAGACCTGATCGCTTCCGAACTGTTCGATGAGGCGATCGCGCACATAGATGACCCAGTGGGGCGTCTTCATATCCCTGGCGGTCGACGCGAGCTCAATGGGGGTCTGCTTGGCGGCCTCTGCCTGCTCCTGGGTCAGGTACCCCTGCTCAGCCATCAGGTTCAGCACGATCTCCTGTCGACGCTTGGCCTGCTCGGGCGCGTCGATCGGATTCAAGGCTGGGGAGTTGCCCACCGGCACCAACATGGCAGCTTCGGGCAGGCTCAGCTCAGAGATCGGCTTGTCAAAGTAGGTCTGCGCCGCAGCCTCGACGCCATAGGCCATACGTCCGTAGAAGATGTTGTTCAGGTACCACTCGAGAACCTGGTTGCGCCCTTCAATGCCCGGATATTGCCGAGAGAGCTCGATGGCCAGGACGATCTCTTTGATCTTGCGCACCTGGCTCCGGTCCACGCGCTCGTCGAACGGCATGATGACGTTCCGGACGAGCTGCTGCGAGATGGAGCTCCCGCCGCCGGCATCTTGGCCTGTGAGCTCGCCCCAGACGGCTCTGGCAAAGCCCTCCCAGTTGACGCCACCGAGGTTTGTGTAAAAAGTCTTGTCCTCTGAGGCGATGGTCGCGTTGCGCAGGCTCTCGGGTATCTCGCTCAAGGGTACATAGCTGCGCAGCCCCGTGTCAGGGGGCACGATCTCCCACAAGAGTTCGCGGCCGGTTCGGTCGTACAAGCGAGTCGTCTCAAACGACTGGGTGCTGAGGCGCTGGATCTCTTCTGCCGACGGCAGATCCCGCGCAAAGGTGGAGTAGAAGGTTAGAAGAGCGGCCATCCCCACCAGCGCCACCAGGGCGACCGAGAACAGGGCGAGCCCTATGCCCGCAAGCAGGAAGCGGAGGGCAGGCAGCCCCCCGCTTTGCTCGTGCCGCCTCTGACGTAAGATCAGAGAGACGTCCATGGCTACTCTTCGGCCTCAGCCGTCAGATCGACTTGAGGTTGCGGTCCTCGCAAGGAGCTTAGGTCACCGCCCTTGGCCAGGAAAGCAGCGCTGAGAGCGTCGAGCTCTTCGGCTGCATCCATGCCCAGGAGATGATCCTCGAACGCTTGCGCTTCGGCTGCCTCTAGCGCATCGGGCTCTTCGATGGCCTCTTCCTCTTCGGCGGCAAACCCGGTCCCTGCCGGGATGAGCTTGCCGATGATGACGCTCTCCTTCAAGCCGCGGAGGTCATCGACTTTGCCCTCGATGGCGGCTTCGGCGAGGACACTGATCGTATGCTGGAAGGAGGCTGCCGACAGGAAGCTCTCCGTGTTGAGCGCTGCCTTGGTGATGCCAAGCAACACCGGCTCGGCCTTGGCCAACTCGCCGCCGCGCTCTTCCACTTCTCGATTGAGTGCCTGCAACTCGTACAAGGTGATGAGTTGGCCTGGCAAGAGCTCCGTGTCACCGCCGTGGAGCACCCGCACCCGTTCGAGCATCTGGCGCACGATCACCTCGATATGCTTGTCGTGGATGATGACGCCTTGGGAGCGGTACACCTTTTGGATTTCCGTGACCAAATAGTCCTGGACGGCTTCGCGGCCCAAGATCTCGAGGATCTCGTGAGGGTTCTTGGCTCCCTCGGTGATCATGTCACCAGCCTTGACGCGATCGCCAGGCGAGACGCGCAGTCGGGCGGTCGCCGGGATCTCGTACTCGCGTTCGCGGGTCTCTTCAAAGATGACTACGATACGCCGGTCGCCCACGGACACGCGCCCATCAGCTTTGGCTACGATGTCCTCCTGACCCTTGCGGCTCGCCAAGAGTTGGCCCTTTTCGACGGTCTCGCCAGGTTCCACGTGTACAGCATAGTTGCCCGGCACGTCATGCTTGATGCGATGCACGCGCGTATCGCTGACGCGCACGGAGCGCTGCTCTCCATCTTGCTCGAACTCGACGATACCGCCGATTTCGGTGATGACTGCCTGGCCCTTGGGATTGCGCGCTTCAAAGAGCTCCTGAACGCGCGGCAGACCCTGCGTGATATCGCTGGCTCCAGCCACACCACCTGTATGGAACGTGCGCAGCGTGAGCTGGGTGCCTGGCTCGCCAATAGACTGGGCAGCGATGATGCCGACTGCCTCGCCCACCTTGACGATGCCGCCACGCCCTAGGTCGCGGCCGTAGCAGTGCATGCATAGGCCAAAGGGGAGCTCGCATGTCAGCGGCGACCGTACCTCCACCTCGGGCAGGTTCGCGGCTTCCACGGCCTCTGCGATGTCATCATCGATGTAGGTGTTGGCATCGGCCAGCACCTCGCCAGTGGCAGGATCCACGATCTTGCCGGCTGTGTAGCGGCCCAAGATACGCTCAGCTATTGTCTCGCCCGTCGCTTCGCACGACTCGCGCGTGATGGTGATGCCTCGCTCGGTGCCGCAGTCCTCAGCCTGGATCATGACATGCTGTGCAACGTCAACCAGACGACGCGTGAGATAGCCGGCATCGGCCGTACGCAGTGCCGTGTCGGCCAGACCCTTTCGCTGGCCGTGCGTCGAGATAAAGTACTCTAGCGACGTCAGGCCCTCACGGAAGTTGGACTGGATGGGTAGCGGGATGATGCGGCCAGACGCGTCGGCCATCAGACCACGCATACCCGCCAGCTGACGAATGGGCTGGATGCCGCCCTTGGTGGCGCCCGATTTGGCCATTAGGCCGAGGGAGCCAAAGGGGTCCAATGTGTTCTCGACCTCGTCGGTGATGTCCTCCGTTGCCTCTGTCCAGAGCTCGACTGTCTTGACATAGCGCTCGTTCTCTGTGATGAGGCCGCGTCGATATTGCTCCTCAACCTGTGCTACCCGCGCGTTCACCGCGTCTAGCTTCTCGTCTTTGGACTCGGGCACATGGATGTCGTCGATGGCGATGGTCACACCCGAGAGCATGGCGTACTTGAAGCCCACATCCTTGATGGCGTCCACCAGATCGCCAGTGCCATCTAGGCCGAGCTTGCGGTAGCCTTCACCTACGAGACGGCGAAGGCCGTTCTTGTCTAGCGTCTCATTCACAAAGCGCAGCTCGTCGGGCAAGATGGCGTTGAAAAGCACACGCCCCACGGTTGTCTCGAGCCGCTCGATACCCTCTGGCGTTTCGTGCACAAAGGTGATCCGCGCATGCAGATCCACGCGTTCGAGCTCAAGCGCAAGTTGGACCTCCTCAAACGAGGAGAAGACCATGCCCTCTCCCTTTTGGCCGTCGCGCTCGAACGTCAAATAGTAGACGCCGAGCACCATGTCCTTCGAGGGGCCGACCTCTGGCTCGCCGTTGGCAGGGCGGAGCAGGTTTCGGCTCGCGAGCATCAGTTCGCGGGCCTCGCGCACAGCGCCTTCGCCCAAGGGTACGTGCACAGCCATCTGGTCCCCGTCAAAGTCCGCGTTAAACGCAGAGCACACGAGCGGGTGGATCTGGATGGCGCTACCCTCGACCAACACAGGCTCAAAGGCCTGGATGCCCAGACGGTGCAGCGTGGGCGCTCGGTTCAGCAAGACGGGCCTCGTCTTGATGACCTCTTCCAGCACCTCCCAGACCTCGGGGGTCTCTCGCTCGATGAGACGCTTGGCACCCTTGACGTTGATGGCGTGGTTGTATTCCACCAGTTTCTGCATGACAAAGGGGCGGAACAGCTCCAGTGCCATTCGCTTGGGCAGGCCGCACTGATGCAGCTTCAAATGGGGACCCACCACGATGACCGAGCGACCGGAATAGTCCACGCGCTTGCCGAGCAGGTTTCGTCGGAAGCGGCCCTGCTTGCCCTTGAGCATGTCCGAAAGCGACTTGAGCTGACGGCGCCCACGCAGCGACACGGCCTTGCCGCGTCGGCTGTTGTCGATGAGCGAGTCAACGGCCTCCTGAAGCATGCGCTTCTCGTTGCGGATGATGACCTCAGGGGCCTGCAGCTTCATCAGGTGCTTGAGGCGGTTGTTGCGGTTGACCACGCGTCGATACAGGTCGTTGAGATCGCTGGTCGCAAAGCGTCCACCATCCAGCTGTACCATCGGGCGCAGGGCAGGCGGAATGACGGGCAGGACCTTCAGGATCATCCACTCTGGCCGGTTGCCCGATTTGCGCAAGGACTCCACTACCTGCAATCGCTTGATGGCCTTCTTCCTGCGCTGCTTGGAGCGCGTCGTACGAATCTCGTGACGCAGCTCTTCCGCCATCTTGTGCAGATCGATCTTGGAGACGATGTCATAGACCGCCTCGGCGCCCATGGCTGCCGTAAAGACCTTTGGCCAGCGCTCGCGCAGGTCTCGGTAGTCGGTCTCATTCAGCAACGTGCGCGCTCGGAGCGCCATGAGCTCGTCGCGTGCCTCTTGCGTCTCCTCGCGGATGCGGTTGCGGACCTCTTCGACTTGGTCGGCGAGTTCCTCCAGGCGATCCTCGATGGCATCATCCGAAGCGTAGATCTTGGCCAACTCACGCTCACGTTGCTCTCGCTCTTCTGCGAACTGATCGTCGATGCGTGTCTTTTCCTGTGAGACGATGTCTTGCAGCTTGGCAAGATGCTCCTCGGTGACCGCCTCGCCTTCCTCGGCGATGACGTCGCCTGTAAGGTCGAACGTAAGAGCTTCCGAGAGTTCGGGAGTCTCGTCGGGTGCCTCGATCCGTTCCATCTGAGCTTCCACGATGTCGCGTAGCTTGGCCAGATGATCTTCGGTGATCACCTCGCCCGGGTTGGCGATGATGTCACCCGTGGGCTCAAACTGTTGCAGGGCCGGAGACGCTTCTCCACGCAGCTGCTCTAGCCTGCTTTCGGTGGCGGTCGCAGCGCTCTGAAGCTGCTCGAGCTCTCCGTTCCGATTCTGCGGCTCTTGCAGCAGCCGTTCGATCTGCTCTTCGATGTTGGCCGCAGCATCGTCTAGGCCCTTGAACGCCTTCTTGCGGCGTTCCTCGAACTCGGCTGCCAGATCCGCGATGGCCGCTTCGAGAGCGCCCTCTCCCTTGTCCAGCTCGCGCTCGCGCCGATCCTGCTCCAACTGGAGCCGCTCCTCGATGCTGCCGAGCTCTTCTTGTACCTCGGCACGTAGCTTGGCCACATGGTCGTTGGTGACCTCATCGCCTTCGTTGACGATCACTGCCTTGGTGGGCCCAAACACCAGATCATCTGGCGCCTCGTCGCCGCGGTACTGGTTGAGGATCTCCTCAAGGCGCGTCGCCTTGCCCATGAGCTCTTCGACCTGCGCATCGCGGCGGTTCTGTATCTCCTCAGCCAGGTCCTGTTTGGCCTGCTCCCGAGCCTCTTCTGCGCGTTGGCGTCGCTCCTGGAGCATCGCCATCTCGACCTGCAGGTTCTTGGTCTCTTCGGTGATGCGCTCTTCGATCTCCTCGTCCATGCGGCGGACAGCGCGCTCCCGCGCGTTCTCATCCACCGACGTAATGATATATTGCGCATAGTAGAGCACGCGATCGAGATTGCGCTGTGAGACGTTGAGCAGGAGCCCTAGATAACTGGGTGACCGTCGGGTGTACCAGATGTGCGCGATGGGCGTTGCCAATGCGATATGGCCCATGCGCTCGCGGCGGACGCGCGAGTGCGTTACCTCGACGCCACACTTGTCACACTTGATGCCTCGGAAGCGAACCTTTTTGTACTTGCCACAGTAACACTGCCAGTCTTTGGTCGGACCAAAGATGGCCTCACAGAATAGCCCGTCTTTCTCAGGGCGGAGCCGGCGATAGTTGATGGTTTCCGGCTTGGTCACTTCCCCATGTGACCATTCCAGAATCTGTTCGGGCGAAGCCAGGCCAATCCTGATGGACCGAATGTCATTAATCTCCAAGTCGCCCTCCCGTGGGAATCAGAGCAGAAACAACCGTACGAGATGAAACGCTTTCAGCACAAAACGCCTCGGTCATACGAGTCCGCCGCAAAGCGGTGTTCGTTGGGGCCGAGACATACTTCCAGGATGAGCTCTCTCGTGTGCCCAAGAACGCAGTAGTTCGATGGGGAATCACCACCCACATCCTTGGGGTCGCTACGTCGGACTGTGGATACAGCCGCATCTAGAAATGATACCACGATGTGAGAAACGCGTCAAGTCGGTGACGCTCGCGGTTGCCGGTTGGGAGCCTAGCCGACGAGCTGCGAGGCTCTGCTCTCACAGAAACGAGCGCGAGATGTGTGCCAGTCACCAGTAGGCGATCTCAGGGGGATGCGGGTGGTTCCTCTGCCTCGGCCGCTTCTGTGGTGGGGGTGAGTTGTTCCAGGCCGTTGTTTACGATGCTCCGGATCGACTCAAGCTGCTCGGCGAGATCTTCCAAGGTCCGCCGCACATAGAGCCGGGCGTCGTTCTCAAAGGCTGCGGCTCGATCGCGAGCATCTCGCAGGACGGCCTCTGCCTCGTGCTCTGCCTCACGGAGCATGCGCTCTTCGTCGATACGTACCTTGGCCTCTTCTAGCATGCGACGTGCCTCGTCCTGAGCCCGGGCTACGACGGTATCACGCTCTTTGAGGAGCGCCTCTGCCTCCTGGATCTGCTCGGGAATCGACAGGCGCATCTGATCCACGAGATTGATTAGGGCCTGCTCGTCAATGGCTAGCTTGCTGCTGAGGGGCACGTGCTTGGCATCGCGCATGAGTCCCTCTAGCCGATCGACTAGGCTTAGGATGTCGATGGCCATCACCCCCTATCCTGACAATCTAGGCTGCCGATACGTGCTAGCAGAGCTTCTTCCACGGGCCTGGTGACAAACTGGGCTACCGAGCCGCCTGCTTGGGCCACCTCCTTGACGAGGGAGGAGCTCACGAATGCATACTCGCCGCTGGTCATGAGGCATACGGAATCGACTTGGGGCGCCAGTCGCCGGTTGGTGAGGGCCATCTGATACTCCATCTCAAAGTCGGAGATCACCCTGAGACCGCGCACGATGACGTGGGCGTCACGGTCGATCACAAAGCGGACGGTGAGTGTGTCGTAACTCTCAACGGTGACGTTGGGCAGTCCCTGAAGAGCGTGCTGAGCCATCTGAAGGCGCTCGTCGACATCGAACAGGGTGTGTTTGGCCGGGCAGGCGTACACGGCGACGATCAGCTCATCGAATAGCTCCGCGGCTCTTCGCACGATGTCGATGTGGCCCAGATGGATGGGGTCAAAGGTACCCGGATAGACTGCTTTGGTCATGTCGCCTCTATGGTCTCTGACGGGTATGCCGCCAGAAGTGCCGTACGCTTGCGGCCAGCAAGCGATGGCTCTCCGCGGAGAGCTGTGGATCGCTCTCAAACAACGCCTCGGCCTCTTGGCGTGCCATCTCGAGGGTGTCGCGGTCGCCTAGGTTCGCTACCTTGAGGTCGGGCAAGCCGTGCTGACGTACCCCAAGAAAGTCGCCTGGTCCGCGCATCTCGAGGTCCTTTTCCGCAAGGACAAAGCCGTCATGGATCTTTTCCGCTAGGCGTAGGCGTTGTGCCCCGGTCTCGGTAGGATCATCCGTCATGAGGATGCAGTAGGATTTCGCTTCGCCGCGCCCCACGCGTCCTCGAAGCTGATGCAGCTGTGCCAAGCCGAATCGATCGGCGTCCTCGATCATCATGACGGTTGCGTTGGGAATGTCTACGCCAACCTCGATGACGGGTGTGGTCACCAAGACGTCGTACGCGCCGTCACGGAACTGAGCCATGATGCGTTCCTTGTCCTGAGCTGGCATGCGTCCATGGAGCAAGGCAACCCGCCACTGAGGCAGGACTTGCTCCTTCAGGCGACGATGCTCCTCGATGGCTGCGGTCACGTCCGTGTCGTCATCGCCCTCGATGAGAGGGCACACGACAAAGACTTGCCGCCCCTCCTCTAGCTGGGCGTTGATAAAGGCATAGATGCGCTCACGCGCGAGGTCATCACGAACAGCGGTGATCACGCGCTGCCGGCTAGGCGGTACCTCGTCCAGGATGGAGACGTCCAGATCGCCGTAGATGGTAAGGGCCAGGCTGCGCGGAATGGGCGTGGCGCTCATGGCCAGCATATGCGGCTCAAAGAAGGTGCCCTTGGCTTGCAACGCTTCACGTTGGGCGACGCCAAAGCGGTGTTGCTCATCAACCACCACCAGGCCCAATCGCGCAAAGGTCACGCTCTCTTGGATCAATGCGTGTGTGCCCACGACGACCTGGATGTTGCCCTCAGCCGCCTGCTTGCGAATGGCATCTTTGGCCTCTTCGGGCAAGCCGCCTATGAGAAGCTCGCAGCGGATGTCTGGCCACGGCTTGAGCATGTCTGAGAGAGTCGCGTGGAGTTGCTCGGCAAGGATAGAGGTCGGGGCCATGACGGCCGCCTGAAGCCCGTTGCGCACTGTTACAAAGGCGGCTACCGCAGCGACCACGGTCTTGCCAGAGCCTACGTCGCCCTGCAAGAGTCTGGCCATCGGGACGGGCTTGCTCAGATCCGCGAGAATCTCTTGGATGGCGCGTTGCTGCGCGTCGGTCAAGGAGAAGGCGAGGTTCGCCTCGAACCCGTCGACCAGACCTCCTGGCACCTCCAGCGCTCGACCGGTTCTGTCGAGTCTCTCTTGCCGTCGGAGCAGCAGGCCCAGTTGGAGCAGAAAGAACTCGTCGAAGCAGAGGCGCTGCTTGGCCCGGTAAAGAGCGTCGTGATCTTTCGGGAAGTGGATCTGATCGAGGGCCTGTCCGAGAGGCATCAGACCTCGTCGCGTGAGCAAGCTGGTCGGCATCGGGTCGGTGATGCGCGGGATCCACTGATCCAGGGTCTTGCGCATTACGCGACGCAAATAGCGCATGCCTAGGCCCTCGGTGAGAGGGTAACGTGGCACCAGCCGCCCCGTGTGGAGGAGCTTGCGCTGGAGGGGCTCCCACTCTGGCGATGTGAAGACAGGTCGCCCCAGATAGGTGTCCACGACGCCGCTGATGACGATCTCGCGTCCCGGCCGAATCGTCCGCGCGAGATGCGGCTGGTTGAACCAGGTGACCTGGATCGATCCCGTGCCATCGCTCAGGGACACGCGAAAGAGCGGCCGGCCGCTCTTCGTACGCGAGAGCTTGGCTCGCGACACGACGCCACAGATGGTGACCTCATCGCCCACTTGGAGCTTGCTGATCGTGGTGAGGTGCGTGTAGTCGTCGTAGCGTCGAGGAAAGTGGTAGAGCAGATCTCGGATGGTGCGAACTTCCAGGTTGGCGAGGCGTCTGGCATTGACTTGGCCGACGCCGTCAAGCTCTGTGACGGAGGCCCCTAGCCCCCGCGATTGCTCTGATGGCGCGGGCTCTGTCTCGGCTTTGCGAGGCTGCGCGACCTCTCGGGGTTCAGGTTCTGGCTGCAAAGGCTGGGCAGTTCCCGCGGATGCGTCGCCGCTGAGCAGAGCCTGAGCCTTGGCAGCGGCTGCCTGGCGTGCTTCTGGCTCCATATCGCTGTAACCTGTCAGGGCCTCTACGAGCGCATCCACTGGGAGATCGCCGGTGCCTTTGGCCTTGGTCTTCCATTGGCCCAAGAAGCGATCCAGGCCGCCTATGACCGCCTGATCGCGATAGCCCTGCTCGGCCTCCAATCTCAGAATTCGTTCGAGCGTCTCGCGTGGCGATGCCATAGGTCTCTTTCTGTCTGGTTACGCTATCCTCTAGGGATGACTGGTGAGCTAGGTTTCGGCCGCGACGAGGGCCATGCCTTTGGGGCCTACTAGGCGGCCGAACGACAGACCGCAGATCTGCTCTTCGATGTCCTGTTTCGGTACGATGTCTGTCAGGAGCTCGCGTAGGAGCTCGGGCTGGCCCTCTACACCCGTATGCAACATGGCCAGATGCCGCAACTGCACGAACTCGCTGGCGAACTCGGCCAGGCGCTCGACGGCGGTCCCCTTGCGCTTGCGACGTGGTAGGAGCGTGACGTGCCCGTCCTCAAGCAAAAGCAGCGGGCACTGCTCGGCGTCCCATTCCTTGCCGGAGCAGCCTTCCACAGTCACGCCTGCGCGTTGGAGCCTCTGCGGCGAATCCACAAAGAACGCACAGTACGTATGCGGTATGCGCCCTCGCAGAAGCTTCTCGATCTCGGACGCTCTAGCCCCGTCCTGTGCAGCCTTGGCCGCCTCGGTGACCAGAATGCCAAGCGCGAGGGAGGCAAAGCGCGAATCCAAAACGCGCACGTCATACCGTTGCCCGAGGAGGCTTCTGGCACGGCGAGCAGCCTGCACGGTGCCATCGAGTGCGCCGGTCATGTGCACAGAGACGATGGCATCGCTCCGCTGCGCTAGGCGAGCGTAGGCTTCAGCGAACTGCTCGCTGGTGGGTGGCAAGACCTCAGGCGCTTTTGCTGAGGCAAAGACTCGCCTGTAGAACGATGGTGTGCGCAGATCGGGGCCGTCGGTCCATACGTCATCCCCAATCTGAACTCGCGATGGCACGACCGTAATGTCGAGCTCCCGAGCTACGGCGGGCCTCAGGTCGGCCGCACTATCGGTCACGATCCTCACTCTGGACATCTATCTGCGTCCCCTTGGCATCTTTGGCTGAGCAATCTGCCGTTCACTCTGCAGAGATGATGTACCAGTAGTGCGCTTGCCCCCCGTCTAGGACCTCCATCTCGGCGTCTTGGCATGTCTCTTGCACTTGCTGGGCAAGCGCCTGCGCCTGCGCCTCGGTGACGTCCTCGCCATAGTACACGGTGATGATCTCGGCGTTCGCGACGTCCATCCGGTCGAGTAGCACTGGCAATACCTCTTTTGCAGAGCTGCCTGCTGTGACCAGATCCCCGTCAACGAGGCCGATGACTTGGCCTTCTTCGATGCTGAGACCGTTCACCTGCACGCTGCGCACAGCGCACGTGATCTCGGCCGTCGCTACGTGATCGCACGCTTCCTTCATGAATGCCACATTGCTTTTGAGATCGGTCTGGTAGTTGAAGGCAAGCAAGGCGGAGATGCCCTGGGGAAGGGTGCGTGTCGGCACGACGGCGACTCTTTTGGTGGCGAGCTCTTTGGCCTGTTGGGCTGCGAGAATGATGTTGCTGTTATTGGGAAGCACGATCACGTCTTCGCTTGGGACCTGATCAATAGCTTCTAGGATCTCCTGCGTGCTGGGGTTCATCGTCTGGCCGCCCTCGATGACCGCGGCGACTCCCAAGCTCTCAAACACGCGCTGAAGGCCGTCGCCCGATGCAACGGCGATGACCGCAATGCCGTCTGGCGCCTGGGCGACAGGGAGAGACGGAAGTGAGGGCTTCTGATTCCTGGCCTCCTGCTTGGCCATGAACTCGCGGTACTGGAGTTCCATGTTCTCGATGACGACGTCTGTCACGTCGCCCAGCGTGACGCCATAGTCGAGCGCCTGGCCGGGCAGATCGCAGTGGACATGCACCTTGACCAGAGATTCATCTCCAGCCACAACGACCGAGTCACCGAACGTGCCCATGGCAGCGCGAATCTCTGCGACATCAAGGCCATTGCCTTTGATGAGGAACTGCGTGTCATAGTTGTACCCGCCCTGGAAAGCGGCCACGTGCTCGACGGCTTCATCGATCAGTTGCGCTGTGCCCACACTCTCCCCGTCCATGTACCGTAGCCATCCTTCCAGGATTCTGGCATAGCCCGTTCCGCCGGCGTCCACCACACCTGCTTCCGCAAGCACTGGCAGGAGGTCGGGCGTGCGGAGCAACGAGGCCTCTGCCTCCTCGTATGCGGCAGCGAGCACCTGGCGCAGGCTCCCGCCGACGGCTGCCTGGTGCTCTGCAGCGGCGGCAGCTTCCCGAGCTACCGTTAGAATGGTGCCTTCCACGGGCTTCATGACGCCCTTGTAGGCCGTAGAGGCGCCTTCGGAGAGGGCCTCCGCCAGCAGGCTGCTGCCCATCTCTGTGTTGTTCTCAAGCGCACGGGCTAGCCCTCGCAGGATCTGCGATAGAATCACACCCGAATTGCCTCGCGCGCCCATGAGCGCTCCGTGCGCAACGACATCAGCCATCTGGCCAATGTGCGTGAGACGCTCGTCTCCCACCTCGGCAAGCGCGGCCTTCATGGTGAGCGACATGTTGGTACCGGTGTCACCATCTGGTACGGGAAAGACGTTCAACGCGTTGATGGCGTCGATGTGGCGCTGTAGCCACGCGGATCCCGCTTGCAGTGCCTCTAGCAGGCCAATGCCATCCATTTTCTTGACGCCCGTCACGCGGCCAACGGGCGCATGTTCGCTACGACCCAACGGCTGCCTCCGCAGATCTGATACGGTTCCGTGGTGCGCTCAGTCCTCGTTGTTCATGTGCAGGCCCTGCACATGGATGTTCACTTCGGCCACTGGCATTCCGAGGGAGCGCTCCACGCCGAACTTGACCGTCTCCATGACATTCTGGGCGACCTCAGAGATTCTCGTACCGTACTGGATTACCACAAAGAGATCGATGACGATGCGGCCATCTACGACTTGCACCTTGACGCCACGATGCAGGTTGTCAACCTGCAGAATCTCGGCGATGCCATCGCCTAGGTTGGCCGGCGCCATTCCGACGATGCCATAGCAACGCAGGACACCGTTAGCCGCAATGGTCGCGATGGCCTTGGGCGACACCTCGATCTTGCCCATGGTTGCATGCTCACTCATGGCATATCTCCTGATGAGACCGTTTGCCCACACGTCCGAGCTATGGTATCATAGCCGTCACGTCCGTGGCAAATGGTGCATCTTCCAACAACTGCTCTGGTGGGGAGAGGATCGATATCATGGCGAAATGTGATCTGTGCGGCATGGGACCTCAGTTTGGGAATAGCGTTCCACACTCCAAACATGCTACCAAACGCCGCTGGAAGCCAAATATCCAGAAGACGGTGATCATGGTGAATGGCAAGCCCAAGCGGATCAACGTTTGCACGCGCTGTCTTCGGACCTTGAACAAGACGGCCTAGCGAGTGGGGTGCTCGAAACACCAGAGCCAGCGGCAAGCAGCCGCTGGCTCTTTTCGTGTGCGCATCTACAGTGCTT
>CAYOBT010000015.1:12893-16590 GCA_964402205.1 uncultured Anaerolineales bacterium | reverse complement strand
ACCCGGACCAAGACACCTACGTCTATGGGGAGGTGGTGACGCTGACGGCGACGGCTGACCCTGGCTGGACGTTTGACGGCTGGTCGGGCGACGCGACGGGAGCCACCAATCCAACGACGATCACCATCGAGGCGGACGCGGTGGTGACGGCGACGTTTACCCAAGATGAGTACACGCTGAGCCTGGGGACGGTGGGTGACGGCTCGGTGGGGGCGGACCCGGACCAAGACACCTACGTCTATGGGGAGGTGGTGACGCTGACGGCGACGGCAGGGGAGGCCCCCTGGTTCTTTGCGACCTGGAGCGGGGCCGCCACGGGCGACACCAATCCCACCACCGTTACCATCCTAGGCAACGCCATCGTCACTGCCACGTTTAGCTACCAGATTCCCCCCAGAGAGTATGCCGCCTTGGTCGCGTTGTATGATAGCGCCGGCGGCGACGACTGGACGGAATCCTGGGGTCTGCCCACCGTTGAGCCCTGCTTGCTATATGGCATCACCTGCGATGGCGGTCACGTCACAGAGCTCGAGCTGAACCAGAACAACCTCGTTGGTGCCATTCCTACAGAACTCGGTGACCTTGAGGAGCTGACGACACTCTGGCTGGATGACAACAGCCTATCCGGCTCGATCCCGTCGGAGCTTGGGCAACTCGCCAAGCTGGAAAACCTGTGGATCTGTTCGAACGGGCTGTCAGGAGGCATCCCAACCGAGCTGGGCAACCTCACGAGCCTTGAGTGGCTCGATCTGGGCGGGAACGCCCTCACAGGCACCATTCCGAGTGAGCTGGGGGCGCTGAGTGGGCTCGCCTACCTCTTTTTGGAGGACAATGATCTCAGTGGTGCCATCCCAGCCGAGCTGTCAGGTCTGACGAACCTGGCGTGGCTGTATCTCTATGGGAACGAGTTGTCGGGGGAGCTGCCGAGTTACCTAGGCACGTTCACGAGTCTGAAGGCGCTTGCCGTCTCTAGTAATCACTTGACTGGGACGATACCGTCCCAGTTGGGCAATCTCACGGGCCTCACCAGCCTCTTTCTCTCGGACAACAAGCTATCGGGCCAAATCCCAAGCGAGCTGGGGGACCTCACGGCGCTGACGCAGCTCGTGCTTGGCTCCAATGCGCTCGAGGGAGCCATACCGGGCGAACTGGCGAATCTGGCCGCCATCAGCGATCTCGATCTATCCCACAATATGCTCTCGGCCAGTGGCGCGTCGCTCGTGGCTTGGCTCGATGCGCACGATGCCGACTGGGCAGATACGCAGACGGTGCCGCCTATCCACGTGGTGGCGACGCCGGCCAAAGGTGGCGCCATCCTGTCCTGGGATCCCATCGCCTACACTGGCAACGGCGGCGGCTATGAGGTCTTGGTGAGCGACACTCTGGGAGGTCCCTACACCAAGGTCGCTCGTACGGCTAGCAAGCTTGAGGACGAAGCTCGCGTCGATGGGCTCGAGGTAGGGCGTACCTACTATGCTGTTGTGCGAACGCACACGCCGACGCATGCGCTGCAACAGACCGAGCTGTACAGCGCCTACTCGGCAGAAGTGAGATTCGACCCTCTGGGAGCCTTGTATCTGCCATGCGTGCGGCGCTAGCGGCGTGCTTTTCGGTGAGCCTTGGCACAAGTGGGGGCACAGCGTACAGCATGCCGTGCCCCTACGCGCGCCTCGTGTTCCCTTGACGCGATGCCGTCATCTCTGTAGACTAATCGGCATAGTTGGCAAGCGGATCCCCTGCGACGTCCAGAACGGTGGAAGACGATGGCCGTCTCCCTCTACATCCTGGTCGCCTGCATCGTGATGGCCGGCGCTCTCGGCGCCGTTCTCGCGGGGAGCCTCTTGGTTGCCGCTGCTGCTCTCGGCATCGGAAGCGCCGCCCTCGCCACGCTCTTTTTCTGGCTCCAAGCTCCCTATGCTGCCGGCTTTGAGCTTTCTGTCGGCGCGGGCTTGATCAGCGTCCTCTTTATCGTCGCCATCAGCCTCACGGCGGTTCACACCGCATCCATCGAGAGGGGGCGACGTGAACGGTGAGCGCCTGTTTTGGGTGTTTGTCGCCCTGGCTCTCCTTGCTGGTGGGTGGCTGGTGGCACGCGCCTATGGGCTCCAGGCCCAACCTTCTCCTGATCCGCCGGTTGACACCTTCCGGGACTCGTTTTGGTCCCATCGCGCGCTCGACCTCGCTGCTCAGATTGGCCTGATCCTCGCCGGCGCCCTCGGCGTCGCCGCCATCCTGCCCGACCGAAGAGAGGAGGACGACGACCCATGGCCTCCATCCACCTAGACGCGCTCGAGCTCGGGGGCGCCATCGATCTCACCAACACGGCGCTGAGCCTGGTTCTCTTTTTGCTGGGTCTGGGATGCATGCTCACCCGCCGTAACGTGATCAAGCAGGTCATCGGCCTGCGCATCATGCTGCAAGGGGCCTCGCTGGGGATCATCCAAGCCGGCGTGTTGCACCGTGATCTGGACCTCGCACAGTCTCTCGTCGTCTCTTCCCTCATCGCCGAAGCCGTCTGCATCGCTGTCGCCCTAGCGCTCATCGTCAACGTATACCGTCACTATCCCTCGGGCGATATCGACGACATGGATAGGCTCAAGGGATGAGCGGCAGGGCATCCTTCCTCGTGGCGTTGGCCGCAGTGGGCGTTCCCGCGCTGACTGGGGCCGTTTTGGCCTTGGCAAAGGTTTCTGCCAGGCGCGCCCGAAAGGCTGCTCGGCTTGTGGCCGCTCTGGCTGGCCTCGGCCTGGGGATAGCCTTGGTGCAGGGCCAACGGGCGCCGCTCGAGGCCGCCCGTTTCCCCGTGCCATGGCTGGCCGGCACGGGATCGCTGACGCTGGCGCCAGGGTTGCCTGGGTTGAGCGTAGCCTTGGCCACCACGGTGGCGTTTGTGCTGGCGATGCGCCGGTGTGAGGATCGCTATGGGCTGGGGCTCGTCGCTCTGGGCGCTGCGAACCTGGCGCTCGTGGCCGGGGACTTTATGGGGCGGTATGTGGCCCTTGAGGTGGTGGGCGTGTGCGTGGCTGCGGCTCATCTGGTCCCTTTGGGCGGCGGCGCGGTTGGGGAAAGTGGGTCGCGGGCCGCTCGGCAGACCTACATGATCCTACGCTTTGGCGACGCGGGGCTGCTGATGGCCATCCTGCTGCTGTGGCGGCTGACGGGCACGCTGGCCATTGGCGAGGCCCTTGATGCGGCCACATCCACGGCAGCGGGGATGCCGGGGGGTTCGGCGGCAACGGCCATGGCCTGGAGCGCCGTCGGTTTGGCCCTTGCGGCCTGGGTAAAGGCGGGCGCCTGGCCGATGCAGGTCTGGGTGGAATCGGCCCATGGCCTGTCGCCCTTGGCTCGGTCGTGGTTGGTTGCCAGCGTCATGCCCAACCTGGCGCTTTACCTGCTGTCGCGCGTGTCGCCTCTGCTGGCCGCGGTTCCCCTCGTTGCCCCCATCTTGCGAGCCGTCGGCGTGATCGGTGCTTATGTGGGCGGAGCCGGCGCGCTTGTGTTGGCCCGCTCGGGTAGGTGGCGACGTTCGCTCGTGTACCTGGGGGCGGTCCAGGGCGCGCTGGCGATGACGCTGGCAGCCGCGGGAGAAGGCAACGCCGTCGGCGGCGCGAACGCCGTCAGCGGCGCGTTGGTGGCGGTGGCGGTGCTGGTGACGCCGCTGAGGCTGGCCATGGACGCCTGGGTGCCATCCGGAGAC
>CAYOBT010000015.1:0-12793 GCA_964402205.1 uncultured Anaerolineales bacterium | reverse complement strand
GGTGCTGGTGACGCCGCTGAGGCTGGCCATGGACGCCTGGGTGCCATCCGGAGACGGGGTAGCTGGCGGCGTCCCGACCCATTGGCGCCCGATGGCGTTGGCAGCGGCGGGGGCGGGTCTTTTCGCGACGTGGGGCTGGGCTTTGAGCCGCCTGTTGGCCAGCGGCGCGAACGCCGTCAGCGGCGCGAACGCCGTCAGCGGCGCGTTGGTCGCAAGTTATGTTGGCCTCTTGCCGATCTTGGGGTGGAGTGTCCTGGCGGCTAGGGGCAGCGCCGGCGGCGCGACGGCTCCGAGCGCCCGTGCCCCCGCAGATCCCGCCATGGACGGGGTGGCTAGCGCCGTCCAGCGATGGATCGAGCGAGGCGTGCTGGGAGGCCTGGTGACCACGGTTGCGCGGGGAGCTCTGCTCGCCAGCCGTGCCGCCCACGACGTGGTGGAGCGGCGGCTGCTAGGGGGGATCGAGGGGGGCGTCGCTGAGGGGGTGATGGGCGCCAGCAAGGCAGCCCACGGCCTGATAGAGGAACGGCTCCTGGGCGGCCTGGAGGCGGGCTTGGCTCGCGGTGTGCTGAAAGCCAGCCAGGCGACCCACGTTCTGGTGGAACGGGGCACGTTGGATGGTTCGCTGCGCCTGGGCGCGCGGCTGGTCCGGGGTCTCAGCCGTGAGCTTCAGCGTCGGCATACGGGCCGCTTGCGCCACAACATCGCTTGGCTTGGCGTGACCTTGGTGGCGCTGATGGTCTGGGTGATTCTCGGATAGCTTCGGTTGGGAGCAGGCCTGTCCGCACATGGGAGGAGGTAGCCGTGGCCTTCAGAATCGGGGCCTCGTGGCTCCTGGTGGTGCTCGCGGTACCGCTGGCGGCCGCCATCCTACTGGTCGCCGTTCGACCGAGGGGACGTGCCAGCGGTTGGATCGCGGGGGCAGCGGCCGCCGTGCCTTTGGTCGGCATTCTCCTGTTTGTGCCCTCTCTTTGGCAAGGGGATGCCGTGTCGCTCGCCATCCCGTGGGCGCCCATGGCCGGCATCTCGCTGGACCTGCGCGTGGATTGGCTGAGCTTGCCCTTTGCTCTGACAGAGGCGGGCGTCACGCTGGTTGCGGTGGTCTATGCCTGGGGCTACCACACGCCGGATGAGCGTACGCCTTACATGTATGCCCTGTTGCTGCTCTTTGCGCTGGGGATGTCGGGGACGACGCTTGCGGACGATCTGTTCCTGTTCTTTGTATTCTGGGAGATGATGCTGCTGGCGTCATGCTTGCTGATCCTCGTTTGGGGTGAGGGGGAGCAACGAGGGGCCGTGGCCTTCAAGTATTTCGTCGTGACGCACCTGGGCTCGCTGATGGTGCTGATGGCGTTCTTGCTGCTCTTTAACGAGGCGGGCAGCGCTCGCCTGACGACCTTGCGCGAGGCAGAGTCCCTGCTGCCAGCCGCGCGCGTCCCGATCGTGATCGGCCTGCTGCTGGTGGGCTTTTCCGTCAAGATGGCGGTGTTCCCCGTGCATATCTGGCTGCCGGACGCCCACACCGTGGCGCCCATGCCCGTGACGATCATGCTGGCGGCAGCCATGCTGAGCATGGGTACCTATGGCGTGCTGCGCTTTACGATGGGGCTCTTTGGCTTCCGCGAGATGGCGCCGTTCGCCCTTCCGCTGATGATCGCGGGCGTGGTATCCGAGATCTATGGCGCGCTGATGTCGCTGGCAGAGGAGGACGTCAAGCGCATCGTGGCCTATTCTAGTGTCAGCCAGATGGGCTACATCCTCTATGGGCTTGGGACCTATACGCAGCCGGGCATCGTCGGCGCGACGCTGCACGTCGTCTTTCACGGGATCGTCAAGGCGTTGCTGTTCATGGTGCTGGGGTTGGTGATCCGAGCCACTGGCAAGCGTCAGTTGGGCGAGCTGGGGGGACTCGGCCCACGCTTGCCGACGGTGGCTGTGTGTGGCGCGGTGGGCGGGCTGGCCATCGCCGGCGCGCCCCCGCTCTGTCTGTTCGTCAGCGAGTGGATGATCTTTTCGGGAGGCTTTCGAACGGCGCACATTGCCCTCTCGGTCATCACTTTGTTTGGATCCTTGCTCTCGGTCGCCTATGCGTTGCGCCTGATGCTGGGCATCTTTGTGGGCAAGCTCAAGGCCGAGGTCATCGAGGCGCGGCCTAGGGCCATGCTCACGTCCACTGTTGTCCTCAGCGCAACGGCCTTGGTGGCGGGCATTCTTCCCACGCCTCTGATTGCCTGGATCTCTGAGGAGCTGTCGCTGCTCATGGGAGGGGCGTGGTAGTGACGGGTGAAGCCTGGGTCGTGCTACCGCTAGCGAGCCTCGCGGTTGGGGCTCTGATGGTCGCGTTCCTTGCTCGTGTGGTGACACAGGACAACGGTTGGCTGGCGGCAACGAGTGCCATATCTTTTGGTGTAGGGCTCCTCGCCACGGGCTTGGTTGCCGTGGAAGCGCAGGCCTGGCACCAGGCGACGGGGACTTGGCCGGTTTGGGGGAGCCCCGAGCCAGGGGGGGCAGTGCTGCGCGCGGACCCGGGAGCTTTGCTGCTCACAGGGGTAGCGATGGCGCTGGGGTTGCTCGTGGCGATCTACTCGGGGCGGTACCTGTCGCTCGATCGGCGGTACATGACCTACTATCCGCTCCTGATACTGCTCGTCATCGGGCTATCCGCGCTGCTCAAGGCCGCCGATTTGTTTACGCTCTACTTGGCTTGCGAGCTGATGGGCATCACGTCCTATGTGCTGGTGGCCTTTCGCTGCGAGACCGATACGTCGGTGGAGGCTGGTTTCAAGTACCTCATGCTGAGCAGCGCAGGTACGATGAGCATGCTAATGGGCGTGGGGCTGATCTATCGTGCGACGGGCTCGTTGCTGCTGCCTCAGCCCGCCACGGATTCGATCTGGGCGCGGGCAGGCTTGGCCTGTGTGGCGACGGGGCTTGCGGTGAAGGTTGGCATGGTGCCCCTGCACACGTGGCTGCCCGATGCGCAGGGGCGCGCTCCCAGCAGTATCAGCGCCATGCTCGCCGGCGCCGTCGAGGGCGCAGCCCTGTACGCGCTGCTCAAGGTCTGCCTGGGGCTGGGGCTATCACCGAGGGCACTGGGCACGGTGCTCGTGGCCGTGTCGCTGGCCAACATGTGTGTGGGCAACCTGATGGCGCTCGGCCAGACCTACACCAAGCGGCTGCTGGCCTACTCGACCATCGCGCAGATGGGGTATGTGATGCTTGCTGTTGGGATCGGGCTACGAGAGTGTGCCAACGAGGCGTTACAGGCCGGTTTCTACATGCTGCTGGCCCACGCCGTGATGAAGGCTCTGGCGTTTCTCAGCAAGGGGGCTTTCCACTTTTACTGCGGCGTGACCGAGATGGACGATCTGCGTGGCGTGGCGAGGCGGTTGCCGCTCGCTTCAGGGAGCATCATCGTCGCGGTGGTGGGGCTGATCGGCATGCCGCCGCTGGCAGGATTCGCCGGCAAGTGGCTGGTACTCGCCGAGGTGATCCGCGCGTCCGACGCCCTGGCGGTGATAGGGGCCGTCCTGTTTGTCGCCAACGTGCTCCTTTCGCTGGGATACTATCTTCCCTTGATTGCCAGGCTGTTTGCCCCGCTCGAGCTGGCCGAGCCACCCATCGTTCTGTCGCGATGGATGGGGCTCCCCTTGGTGTTGCTGGCTGGTCTCGTGCTAGCCATGGGTATCCAGCCGCAGCCTTGGCTGCGCCTGACAGAGGGCATCGGCCCCTATCTGCTCGCGCTCGCGCAGGGAGGCTAGGGATGTCTCGTGGACGGCATGCGGTTCTGAGGAGAGGAGTCCACGGTGCGCGCGCTACTGCTGAGTCCGCCGGTCGTGATGGTGGTCTTTGTGTTGCTGGTGGTGGCTCTCTACAAGATTGCGGGGGCGTTGCAGGATCGCAGCCCCGAGACGCCAGGGAAGCATGAAGCCTATGCATGCGGCGAGGACGTGGTCCTGCCGGAAGCGCAACCCGCGTATCACACCTTTTTCAGATTGGCGCTAATGTTTGGTATTCTTCATGTAGCTACGCTTGTGCTCTCGACGCTCCCAGCTCACGTGAGCACGCCAGTGCTAGCCGTGGCCTATGTCGTCGGGGTAGCCATCGGCGTGGCCGTTCTGACCAGCCGGAGAGTGTGCTGATGATGTCTATGCTGTTCACCGCCGATTCTGCTCCCTGCGCTCCCCTGGCGCGGCTCGTTGATCGCGCTGTGCAGTGGGCCAGGCGCAAGTCGCCGTGGGTGCTGCACTATAACAGCGGTGGGTGCAACGGCTGCGACATCGAGTTCCTGGACCTTCTGACGCCGCGGTACGACGTTGAGCGTCTGGGGATCATCGCGGCTTCCTCGCCGCGACACGCGGATGTCCTGCTCTGCACAGGCCCTGTCACGCGCCAGTCGAGGGGCAGGCTCTTGCGTATCTATGAGCAGATGCCGGCTCCCAAATGGGTGGTGGCTGTGGGTAGCTGTGCCTGCTCAGGAGGCATCTTTCGAGGAGCGATCAGTGTCATAGGAGGTGTGGACCAGGTCATCCCTGTGGATATCTACCTGCCGGGGTGTCCGTGCCGACCAGAGGCGATTGTTGATGGTTTGTTGCGACTGTTAGAGACGATGACGCAAGAAGGAGACCAGAGCAATGCATAACCGCAGGCGGGCTGGCGTCCTATGGGTAGTTCTCTACCTGGCGCTGGCTCTGGCACCGTTGATCTTTATGCTGGTCGGCGAACGGCCCACTGGCCGCGAGTTTCTCCGCGAACTCTCTGTAGCTTTCGGTTTTGTTGGTATCGGCGTGATGGCCCTGCATTTCGTGCTGACTGCCCGCATTGCGGCTGTCAAGGCACCGTTTGGCAGTGACGTGGTGTACTATTTTCACCATCGTATGGCGATCATCACGCTGGCGCTTTGGTTAGCGCACCCTATCCTGTTGATTCTGCGATTCGACTGGGCCTTGCGGCTGCTGAATGTGTTCCAGGCGCCGTGGCGGGCGCGCTTTGGTGTGACGTCCGTCGTGGTAATCCTCATCCTGGTCGGCATCTCGGTCTGGCGAGAAAAGCTCAAGATCGAGTATGTGAACTGGCGTATGTGGCACGGTGTTCTGGCGGTCCTGGCGATGGCTGCGGTGATGGTGCACGCTTTTATGGTGGGCAAGTATCTGGGCACGCCTCTCAAGCGAGCGCTGTGGTTGGGATACGGTGGTCTGTGCCTGGCGGCGGTGGCGTACTTGCGGGTCTACAAGCCATGGCAGATGCTGCGGCACCCCTACCGCGTGGTGGATGCCAAGGCCGAGCGCGGCGCCGTCTGGAGTCTGGTGTTGGAGCCCGTCGGGCACAGCGGGATCGGGTTTGAGCCGGGCCAGTTCGCTTGGCTAACGGCCAGACACTCGCCGTTCGCCATGCAGGAGCACCCTTTCTCGTTCTCCTCTAGTGCCGAGAACGGGGAGCGCGTCAGTTTTGCCATCAAAGAGCTGGGCGACTTTACGGCGACGATTGGACAGCTCCAGCCTGGGGAGACGCTCTATATCGACGGTCCGTACGGGATCTTCAGTCCGGATTCCTATGAGGGGATCGAGAGCTATGTGCTGATCGCCGGTGGCGTGGGGATTGCGCCGATGATGAGCATTCTGCGAACCATGGCCGATCGTGGCGAGACCAAGCCTGTTGTGTTGCTGTATGGAAGCCGCGATTGGGATGGGGCTGCCTACCGCGAGGAACTTGCCGAGCTGGAATCCGAGCTCAATCTGGATGTGGTCCACGTGTTGGAGCGTCCACCTGAGGGATGGGAGGGCGAGACGGGGTTCGTGACGCGAGAGATGCTGGCACGCTATCTGCCCAACGAACGCCCGCCACGTTACCACGTGTTTGTCTGCGGCCCCACGGGCATGCTCAACGCCGTCGAGGCAGCGCTGCTGCAGCTCGAGGTGCCTGATCGGTTGATTCATGCCGAACGCTTTGACCTGGCTTAGGGAGGGTAGCATGCGACATCGCATTGCGAGTTGGTTGTGTTGGGCGATGACGGGTGTCATCCTCATTGCCGCTTTTCTCGTGGCTCTGGTTCAGAGCGGCTAGCCGATGTCCACTCGCCAGGCCGCAAGGACAGGGGGCAACGGGCTACCTCAGGAAGCCATCGTGGCGGCGCTACGACAAGCGCTGGGGGATGCCGTGGGCGAGGCTCGCGCCGTTCCCGTCGAGGAGACGTGGATCCCTATCGCGCCTGAGGTGCTTCGGGATGCGGTCGAGGAGCTCCAGCGCTGTGGCGTGCGACACCTGTCCACCATCAGCGGCCTGGACGATGATGAGGGCATCGTGTTGCTGTACCATTTTTGGCGTGGGCACGGCTTGACGCTGAGCTTGCGGCTTCCCTACGAGGCAGCCAGCGTGCCCACGCTCATCGATCTGATCCCTGGTGCCGCCTTCTACGAGCGGGAGGTGGCCGAGATGCTGGGCGTGACCTTTGGGGGGCACGAAGACATCAAGCCGCTCCTCCTGCCTGAGGACTGGGATGCCGGCCCGCCCCTTCGCCACGATGACGCGGACGCGTTGCCCCCATCGCGAGAGGACGGGTAGCCATGGATCGCATGACCATCCCGATTGGGCCGCAGCATCCGCTCTTGAAGGAGCCGATGTCCTTTACCGTCACCGTCGAAGGCGAGCAGGTGCTGGCTAGCACCATGCGTATGGGCTATGTGCACCGCGGCATCGAAAAGCTCGCCGAGAGCCGCAACTACAGGCAGGTTGTGCATCTGGTAGAGCGGATCTGCGGCATCTGCTCACACGTGCACACCACGACCTTTTGTGATGCCGTGGAGACGCTATTGGGTCTGGATGTGCCGCCTCGGGCGTGGTACATCCGCGCTCTGCTGTGCGAATTGGAGCGAATCCACAGCCATCTGCTATGGTTGGGTGTTCTGGCCAAGAACGTGGGCTATGACACGGTGTTTATGTACAGTTGGCGCGATCGTGAGATCGTGCTGGATATGATGGAGGAGCTCTCTGGAGGGCGCGTCTCGCATGCGGTCAACATCATCGGTGGCGTGCGTGTCGACCTGGATGTTGAGCAGGCTCGCAGCATGCTGGAGCGCCTGCCCTTGCTCGAGGAAAAGGTGGACGGGGCCCTGCACCTCGTCGAAACGGAACGCACGCTGCGTGCTAGGACGCAGGGGGTGGGGTATCTCTCGCCGGAACAGATTCGCGCGTACTGTGTTGTTGGGCCTGTGGCGCGCGCCTCTGGCGTGGATGTGGACATGCGGCGTGACGCGCCTTGCGCGCCCTATGACGAACTGGGCGTCGATGTGCAGATGCACACTGCGGGCGATGTGTGGGCGCGAGCGGTCGTCCGCGTTCGCGAGACGCGCGAGAGCCTCCGTCTCTGCCGCCTGATCCTCGAGAATCTCCCTGCCGGCGCTACGGAGGTCCGTGCGCCGAGACGAGTGCCGGCAGGCGAGGCGGTCACTAGGTGGGAGGCGCCACGGGGTGAGGTGCTCTACTATGTCCGGAGCGATGGCAGTGATAGGCCCTCCCGTCTGAAAGTGCGAACGCCGACGCTGACGACGCTGATCACGCTACCCGACCAGCTACGCGGGGTCGCACTGGCGGATGTGACGGTAGTCCTGTCGGGCGTCGATCTGTGCATCGCCTGCGCCGACAGATGAGGGTGGGTGGATGACGGTCGTGAAGGAAGCGATCTCGGCCTTGGTCGCCATCCTGGTCTTTCCGGGCCTCGCATTCATGGTCATCTCGGCTCTGGCGTTCGAGTGGCTGGACCGTGTGATGATTGCGCGTCTTCAGGGGAGGGTGGGACCGCCTTGGTATCAGCCCGTGGCAGATCTCATCAAGCTGCTGGCCAAGGAGGACATCCTGCCTACGGGTGCCAACGAGGCCGTTGCGGCCGTCTTGCCCGTCATCTCGTTGGCCGCGGTGCTCACGGCGGCGCTGTATGTGCCCGTCGCCGGCTATGGGGTGACGTCCTTTGAGGGCGATCTCATCGTGGTTCTGTTCCTATTGAGCCTGCCCGCACTGGCTTACTTCCTGGCGGGATGGGTGTCGGTGGGCGTGTACAGCATGGTGGGGGGCAGCCGCTCACTGCTCCAGTACTTTAGCTACGAGGTGCCCTTTCTCATGGCTTTGGCGACGCCGGCCATCGTGGCGGACTCGTGGCGCATCGAGATCATCGTGACGCGTCAGCCTACGTGGGGCGTGTTCACCATGCCACTAGGTTTCGCGCTGGCCGTGGTCGGCCTCATCGGCAAGCTCAAACGTGATCCGTTCGACATCCCCAAAGCCTCTTCGGAGGTTGTCGCTGGTCCGTTGACCGAGTACAGCGGCCGCAAGCTGGCTCTGTGGCACCTGACGGTGGATGTGCAGACGGTAGTAGGCATCCTGTTGCTGGTGAATCTCTTTCTTGGTGGACACACGAGCACTTTTGTGCCTGTCGCCGCGTGGATCTCGCCGTGGCTTTTTGCGGGCAAGGCGCTTCTGATCCTGGTCCTGTTAGCGGCCGCCAGCGTCCTCTATGCACGGCTGCGCATCGATCAGCTTGCCAATCTCGGATGGCGCGTGCTGGCCCCGCTGGCTTTGGCGCAGATCGTCGTCGCGTTGTGGATGGTGAGCTGAGCATGCGGTATCTGCGTTCGCCGCTCTTGCCCGAGTTGCTGCGCACACTGCTGGGCAGGCGCGTGACGGTGCGGTATCCCAAGGGACCGTTGGAGCTGCCAGAGGGCTATCGCGGGCTGGTCGTAGCGGACGCTGACCTCTGTCGTGGCTGTGGGGTCTGTGTGCGCGACTGCGCCTCGGAAGCGCTGGTGCTAGAGCGTGGCGAGCATGGTGCCTTTCGACTGGTGCTCTATCCCGAGCGTTGCGCCTATTGCGGGCAGTGCGAGGCGAGCTGTCGGTTCGGGGCCATCCGGTTGACCAATGCGTTCAAGCCCGGGGCTTCGGACAAGAGCGATCTTATCACCGTCTTGGTGGATCATCCCGCCGATGAACCCGAGGATAATGAGGACGAGGCCGAGGGCTAGATCCCTGGCCTCGTCTTCCTAGGCTGGTTACTCGATGCCCATTGGTGCGCCGAACACCGCCGCCTTGAGATCCCTGCTTCTGCTTCGGGCCCTCGTCCGCTAGTGATGGAAAAGCCGTGCCTCGGTCATGGCCATCACCATGCCGTACGCATCGCATGCTGCGATGACACCGGCATCATTGACGGAACCACCTGGCTGGGCGACATAGCGCACGCCACTCCTCGATGCGCGATCGATGGAATCCCGGAACGGGAAGAACGCGTCGCTGCTGAGCGCTACCCCGGACACTTGGTCCAGCCACTGACGTCGTTCTGCGGCGGTAAGGGGCGCCGGTACCTCGGCAAAGCTGGTTTCCCAGGCAGTGCGCTCGGCCGGCGAGAGATCCTCTAGGAAGAACACGTCAATCGCGTTATTGCGTTCGGCTCGGGACAACCCGGGACGGAACGGCAGCTCGAGCACGCGAGGATGCTGGCGCAGGAACCAGAGGTCCGACTTTTGGCATGCCAAGCGCGTGCAGTGCACTCGTGACTGCTGGCCTGCACCCGCCCCCGTGACCTGACCACGATGCGCCAAGACGATCGAGTTGCTCTGGGTGTACTTGCAGGCCGTTGTAGCTACTATGAGGTCGCGCAGGGCGTCCTCGGGAAGCTCCTGGACGCGCGTTACTCGCTGGTCAAAGGCGTCGTGGCCCAGGACGGCATCGTTGCGGCGCTGCTCCAGCGTGACGCCAAAAACTTGGCGACGTTCCAGCTGTGCGGGCACATAGTCGGGATCGATGCGCAACACGCGGTAGCTGCCACCCCGCTTTCCCCTTAGGATGGCCAGTGCCTCTGGCGAATAGTCGGGCGCGATGACCCCATCCGAGACCTCACGGTTGATCAGACGAGCCGTCACCTCGTCGCAACGGTCGCTCAGCGCCACAAAGTCGCCAAACGATGACATCCGGTCAGCCCCTCGGGCACGGGCGTAGGCTGTGGCGATGGGAGAAAGATCCATGTCGTCTACAAAGCAAGCCTTTGCCTCCGACCCCGTAAGGGGTACGGCGACGGCGGCGCCTGCCGGGCTAACGTGTTTGAACGAAGCCGCCGCGGGCATCTCCAAGAGGTCCGCTAGTTCGCGGACGAGCTGCCATGCGTTGAGAGCATCCAGTAGGTTGATATAGCCCGGCGTGCCAGATAGCACCTCAAAGGGGAGCACTCCTTGCTCCATAAAGGCGCGGGCGGGCTTCTGATGGGGATTCATGCCATACCGCAGGGACAGCTCTCGTACACTCATGACAGGACCTTCCTACTAGGTATGTAACCGCGACAGAGGGTATTCTAGGCAACGAGCCGATGGACGCAAGCCCGATGCCGGTCCCCTGGACGTTGGGCGCGCGAGCGGGTCTAGCCGCGCTCCGAGTCGGCAAAGACCGGCGCTAGCAGATTGTCCACCGGGACATAGTCGTCGGTCAGCACCAGGGGTTCTTCCATGGCGAGATAGGCCTCGAGCTCCTGGTCTGGCAGCGGCGTGCCCGGTCGCTGGACGGAGGAGAGATCCGGAGGCGACTGGCTGGCTACGATGACCCAGGTTGTACGGGGTGCCTCGCGCCAACTGGCGATGGTTGGGATCACCTCCACGTGGGCAAAGACTGCCTGTTGCGTGCGGACAAAGGCACGCATAAAGCTGCCGCGTTGGCCGCCATCCACGATGTTGGCCACATACAGGCCGTCCGGCGCAAGCAGTCGATCCACCAGTTGGCTAAACTCGAGGGTCGTCAAGTGATACGGCACCGAAAAGTCATTGAAGGCATCGCCAAAGACCAGGTCAAAGCGGTTCTCGCCCTCGATGGCCTTCATGAACGTGCGCGCGTCCTGGTTGTGGGCCTGGATGCGCTCGCTACCCTCAAGGCTGAGCATGTCGCGCGCGATTTGCGTGACGCCGGGGTCGATCTCGGCGACGATGATCTCGCTGTTGGGGTAGGTTTCTTCCATATAGCGCGGAAAGGTGTATCCGCCACCACCGATGAAAAAGGCGCTCAGGTTCGGCGTCTCCTGGGCCAGGGGACGGATGACCTCGGCATACGTCTGCTCATAGCCGTAGATGAGGGCGCCAGGGTAGTCGGGCAGCGTGTAGCTATGCACCAGCCGGTCGAGGATCAACGTGCGGACGATAGGAGGATCACCCTCGACGTCTAGGTCGAGCATGGCAAGCCGATCCTCGTCTAGAGGTTCCTCATTGACGTTGATGCAAAAGTAGTTGGTCTCTCGCAGACAGGCTGGCGCGAACACCTCGGCCTGATCCAGGGCTAGGTAGGTGCTCGCAAGAGCCGCTATCAGCACCGCGGCGCGCGCTACGGCTGTCCGCCACGGAGCATCGGTGACGAACCATAGTGCCATGAACCCGAGGATGCCCACTGTGCCTACGATGATATCCTTGGTGCCGAACCAGGAGATCAGGAAAAAGCCGGTGGCAAACGTCCCCGCGATGCTCCCCACAGTGGACCAGGCATAGATACGGCCCACCGTTGTCCCGCTGCGACTGATATCGGTCATACTCAGACGCACGATGACGGGCGAGATGCATCCTAGGACCGCCCCCGGGAGGAAGAACACGGTGGTGATGTAGGCCAGGACGCGCCCCATGAGAGGCAGCCATTCCGGCCACGCGATGTCGCGCAGCAGCTCGCGCAGGCCAAGGGTGGAGAGGCTAAAGAGGGCTGCCAGGGCGAAAAGCAGCCCTAGCAGCCACATGGACGCCCAGCGATCGGCTAGGCGTCCCCCCGTATAGTTCCCCAATGCAATGCCTGCCATGATGACCCCGATGACGGAGGTCCAGGTGTAGAGGGAGACGCCCAGCACCGGCGCGGTGAGGCGGCTGGCGACAAGCTCGATGACCATGATGCAGAACGAGCTGACAAAGACCACCGCGTGCGGATTCCACAGGCGCTGGCGCAACGATCCTCGCCGCGTCGGCATGGGCGGATCCTTTCTATGTACGGTCAGCGTCCATCATCGCGAACAGGGGATTCTCAGCGACGTCCAGCGGTAGCATGATCATGCCGCGTCGCCTCGACGACTCGTAGGCGGCCATCAGCACCTCGAGCGTGTCCCGTGCGCTGGCGGCGTCGAGGGTATGGGGCCCGCCGTCCGTAGCACGGTCGATCATGTCGCGCACCAGGCGTTCATGGGCCGTGCCCGGCAGCTCGGGAACGGGCAGCTCTTCTTCGTGACCGCCGCGTACCAAGCGCACCCAGGGGATGCCCTCGGTGGGGCGGTCGCCCCAGACCCAGATCTCGCCCTCGGTGCCACGGAGCAGGATCCAGTGATAGTTGGGACCGGTGACGGCGGGCCAGAGCACGTTACGCTCCTCGCTGTCGCCATCCACCGGCGCGCCACCACATGTGTGCATAGCCCGGAGCCCATTCTCGAAACCATACAGGAACATGGCCGCATTCTCAACCCGCGTGCCCCAGCCGCTGCGGGCTTCGGTCCAGTCGATCTGTCCCAGGACCCAGGCGATGGGTGCCTCGTCGGCATACCAACGGGCTAGATCGATGGTGTGGGTGCCATCTACCATCAGGCTGCTGAACGGGTGGCCGTGCGTCTCGATGGTCACCAGGTCGCCGATGGCGCCGCCCTTGAGGGCACGGTAGGCGGCGACGTACTGGGCGTTGTAGCGGCGCTGGTGCCCGATGATCAGGCGTGTCCCCGCGGCCTCACAGGCGTCGATCATCGCGTCGGCTTCGCCCAACGAGACGGCGATGGGTTTCTCGCAGAGGATCGCCTTGGGCTGATATTCAGCTG